>JAEZKW010000307.1 GCA_023415375.1 Bacillota bacterium | reverse complement strand
GGTTATAAACCACGACTTCATTGTTGACTGCCGAACGAATGGATTCTCCAATCATGGGTAAACCAACCAGTGCGATTTGGGCTCTGGTATTGTTTTTTAAGTTTTCAACGATCAGGGTAAGGTTTTGACTGAATGATTCTAAGTTGGGACCAGTCGGTGCCCTTTTTACGTACTTAAAATAAGCTGCAAACTTTGGATACCTGGAACCAATTAAGTCATTGGTTCCGATTTGGATTACAATAAAAGAAGGCCTGCAAGTAATGATAGGTTCCAGGCGTTTTAATAAATTAAAGGACAAATCACCATTTATCCCGGCGTTAATGAACTGAAAATTTTGTAATTCCGGTTTTTGGCTCAAATAATCAACATAATTAAAACTAATTTGCCCCCTGACCATGTCTGCTCCTGCAATGACTACCGCTTTTCTTCCGGGCCGGTGCAGGCTACCGCTAGCATAACGAAGCGGATTGTTTAAAGCCGGTTGAAACAATGATTGATAAGCCAATGTTACCATAAAAGCTAAAAAAACCAATGTCATAAACCATAGCCCTTTTCCTGCGGAAAAGCTCTGTTTCTTTTTAGTCGCCATATGAACCCCTTGCTTCCTATGAAATGAATCATCCAAAAATGTATTCCCGAATTATTATCGGAAAGATCATTCCATAACAATATAGCGAGTGACAAACCTTTTCATTTTATAGCAGTCCTTTTCTTTTATGGAAAGAAGCTTTTTAATAAGTTTAAAACCATTTCATTTAATTCCTCTGTAAATATATCTTTCATATTTTTGCTTATTAACCCCATTAATACTTTTGTCAAAATGGCAAAAGCAACTTTACTAGATCCAACATACCCATGAGCTCCTATTTCAAATATCAAAGAACCAGCAGGAAAATTTAACTCTTTTGCTTTTTCTTTTGCAGTACTAATTATTGATGAAACATAAGCTTGTGGAATACCCATATGTACTTCATCTGTTAAGAGCGCGATATTATCTTGTAAAATACTACCGTTGAAATTAGTGGCATTAACCTGAATATTAAGCATATTAGTACTTGTCGGATTGTATTTCACACCGAGTAGAGCGTAGTTGCTAATATCCCTAGGAGCCAAAAGCAATTCCAGCGTAATTACTTTTTCTTCCCATTGCTGATAATTATTAACTTCAACTACTTCCTCAAAAGAACTTGTGACTTCCATTTTTATATTAGGCATTTCATTAATCCACAATCTACCTCTTTTAAACTCACCAAGATCAAGTATAATCATTATTTTATCCCCCAAAATTCGAACCATTTTTCGTTAAATAGGGTCTCCTGAAAAAGCTCATAAACCCTTATCAATATTGAATAATTGAGCAAAAAATGGCAGGACAAATGCACGGAAAACACGAATAAAGCTTTAAAAACCTTGCATTTGGAGCTGACTATGTATCAAAAAACTGAAGAACAATTACGTTTTGAAAATTTTCATTTGCCATTTAGCGGTCACCTTGATCCAAAAAACCGATGGGTAGTACTGGCACAACTCATACCATGGAATACGCTTGAAGCCAAATATGTAGCAAGATTCTGCAGCCGACGAATGGGTGCTCCAGCTAAGCCAGTTCGAATGGCATTGGGTGCATTGCTCATTAAAGAGCGTTGCGGATATTTCGACGAAGAAACCGTAGAACAGATCCGGGAAAATCCTTACCTGCAATACTTCATCGGATTACCGGAATTTCAAATTGCGACTCCATTCGACCCATCACTGATGGTCCAGTTTCGTAAAAGGCTATCGGCCAAGGTATTAAACGAAGTCAATGAAATAATCTGTGGTGTTACAGTCAAAGATCAAGAAGACCTGGACAATTCGAAAGACCCAGATGATAAACCACCAAAACCGCCTAAATCATCAACAGGAGGTAGAAACCAAGGAACACTCATCTTGGATGCAACCTGTGCTCCGGCAGACATTCGGTATCCAACTGATGGATCGCTGCTCAATGAGGCTCGTGAAAAATTAGAGGCCATGATTGATGTGCTTTATGAGCCTTTCAAAGAACAAATGACCAAACCTCGGACTTACCGAAGAAAAGCTAGAAAAGATTATTTGAATTTGGCGAAATCTAAAAAGCCAAGACCGGCTGCTATTCGACGGGCTATTGGTAAACAATTACGATATGTGAAACGTGATTTAAAAACTATCGAATGGTTACTTGCGCTGGGACCTAATAGATTATCTATTCAACAACAAAATCGGTTAGAAGTAATTCGGAAACTGTATCAACAACAAAAAGAAATGTATGATACCCGATCTCACCGAATTAATGACCGGATTGTTAGTATCAGTCAACCGCATGTACGTCCTATTGTTCGTGGAAAAGTCACGGCTGATTCTGAGTTTGGAGCTAAGGTTTCTGTAAGTTTGGTTGACGGTTTCGCGTATATCGATAAACTTAGTTGGGATCCATACCACGAAGGCGTTGAACTTAAAGATTATGTCGAAACCTACCACCAAAGATTTTGTTTTTACCCTAAGGCCATAATGGCCGACCAGATTTATCGGACTCATGCTAATTGGCAATTCTGCAAGGAACATGGTATACGTTTAAGCGGTCCCAAATTAGGTAGACCATCCAAACAAACCAATAAAAGGCAACGCCGCCTTGAATTGCATGATGAAAAGATCCGCAATTCGATTGAAGGCAAGTTCGGTGAAGGAAAACGTTGTTACGGTCTTGCCAGAATTATGGCCAAGCTGAAAAATACAAGTGAGACGGTCATTACTCTTCAATTTTTGGTAATGAACTTGGAACATAAACTCCGAGTTCTTTTGTCTCAATTTCTCAAGGTGCTATTTTTTAATATGGGAATAAATCCAATTCTGATTCTTGGTAAAAATTAAAACCATTGGACTTTTTCAGTAACCCCTAAATAGA
>JAEZKW010000251.1 GCA_023415375.1 Bacillota bacterium | reverse complement strand
TGGGTTTTATCAGAATACCTTTTTTATCAAAAACCTTATATAAATTGTTATCAATATATACTTTAAAGGTTGTTTTTCTGATAATGGCAAAAAATATTGGTTGGTCAATTATAATACTGATTTCTTTACCATCTACAACAAAGGTTGATTTTTTCTTACCTCCCGCCATTATAAATCCATTTGATACTTGATTACCGTCGATCCAAATTTTTATTGCTCCCCAAAATGTATTAAATTCATAATCAATTTTCCTATTACCCACTGCAAAGTTGAATTTCATATCTAATTCCCTTTCTAAATATAATAGTATTATCGTACTATATCTAACCATAATTGTATATTTAAATTAATTATGCATATTTAAAACATGGTAAAAATGTATAAATGTCGCATAAATCTAGCATTTTCCTGATTAACTTAATGTTTCCCAAGTGTTTGGCATCCATTCTATGTCATAGATTACAACCTTGATTTTGGATTTTTCCTTAATGATTTTATGATAATACTGATGGTTAAATGTTTTCTAATAACGCTTGTTAAGCTAATCAATGCTGCCTTTGTTAATTTCATCTATTCCGTAAATATCATGCGCAGCGATTGTCACAGTTTTGCCATACGCTGTAAAATTGATTAGTTCCAGTTACGTCTTTGTGTTCTCTCTGTGTTTCACAGAATACTCTTGTGTGTCAATAATTTCAAGGTTTATAATATATCCAGTATTTATTTTATTTTACATCAGTTTGAAGGTTTACACAAACTTTGGGATACTCCCTTCGATTCATTTATCAGATTGCAAAACTATTAACGAATCATAACCAAAATCAATACAACAATGGGTTTCTTAATTTAATCCAGTGTAGCTCATGATCATATCTTTTTCACTACGTCATATCTTTTGAAGCACTTACCAACAAAAGAACGGAGGACGTGTTTCCCTGTCCTCCTGTCTGTGGCTTGCCATACAAATTAATTTATCTCAAAATAATAAAAATGTTTTTATGCAGTTCAAAATGGCTTATTGCAACCCTTGTATGAAATATTTACGAGCCACGTACCGGAATGATTAATACCCCAGCGATTTTGCCACAATAATCACTTTTATCCTGTCTTTAATAAATTGTCCCGTTATGGTAACAAAATCATTACATATTCTATCTGGGCTTTTACAATCTACACAATGCCCTAACCTAGTACATGGCGTTTCCTTGCCCAATCTCTTTGCATCAATCGGAGCAGCATAATTTCTGACTCTTTTCTCAGCTTCTTCCAGATTCCGAACCAATTTATTAATACCAACAACTATTATAACTTGCTTCGGTCCATAAATCATTGGTGCCACTCTGCTTCCATTGCCATCAATGTTATATAATTCTCCTTCTTCAGTCAAAGCATTTGTACCGCATAGAAATGTATCGGCAGAAAAGTTTTGTATATAGATTTGCTTTTTTTCTTCGCTTGTTATACTTTCTCTATATTTATCTAAAAAAATATAACTCCCTTTACGTAGAAAATCTAATACTCCGGTTTCCAAAAGTGTAACCGAATCGCCTACCCCAACGATAGAATTTTCCTGAATAAGGTCTTTTAATATTTCAAGTAATTCCTTCTCATCCTTTACGTAAATACCCTTCATATTGTGCTTATCCAGGGCATTTATAACATTTTCAACCTGTTTATCAATAAACCATGAAATGCTTTTATCCATAATTTCACCTATCATTCTCAGCGTCCAATAGCATACGCTCAATTTGCTTACGCTACGCTGCATATCTTCTCTTAGCTTCAATCCATAATTCCTTGCTATATGCCATTGAACGTCATATCCTTTTCATATAATACTCCTATTTCGGATTGTTTATGTTTTGCCCTTCAAAAGTGCGATAAAAACCTGCTGCTTCAATTTGCTGCAAACCAGATACCTGACCATCACCTAACTCCATAATTATTAGGCTCCCATCAGCTTTTCTGGCTAAATCTATCGTAACAAAATTACTCTTTACGTTGCCCGCAATTTCTTCAATCCATTTGTATTCACTGTCGGTCAAATATACCTCATGTGCATTAGTCCAATAATCATCAATAACAAGGATTCTTCCTGCATGAACAAAAACTCGATATTCTTCCGCAATTGGTATTCCACTCTGCTCATGAAATCCAATCTGCTTTAATGGTACAAATTGCCGTAGAACTACACCACCTACCAGATAATCGTCTTGGCGATGAACAAAATTTCTGATGACTTTTTCGGTGTTTTTTCGGTCTGCAATATCTTGTATATAGCAGGCATCATACCATTCATGTTTTCTACTTTTTACATAGTCCTTGACAATATACGAACCCCTCAGCCTTTTTGATAAATCAATTGCGTCATCCATGCAATTTGTGGTTGTCCACCTTGATTCGGCGGTATAGTCCTTGAATTCCTCATACCAATTGGGCAACAGATGATAATGCTCGTATTCTTCGGGTGTATTAATTAAGAGAATACCCTGTTTTTCCAGAAGGTCATAGAAAGTCTTATACATCTCTGGCTTCATCATCCAGCCTCTGTATATTGTAAGGCCTGTTATCTGTTCTCCATAAAGGGAAAGCTTTCCATCTCGCAAGTCTTCGTAGCTAAACAAAACACAGGGATGATTAAGTCCTGCAGCCTGATATTCCGCCTCATAATCCTCGTCAACACGTTTTGAATAAATCGGGTGATTACAGAACAGAAAATTAACCTCTGTTGGCTCGGATAGAAGTATCCGTCCGGAAACTTCCGCCTTATCCAATAATTCAAACATAATTCCGACCGATGGTATATTATCACAAGCCCAAGATGCTGCCCGTCGAACCATTTCGATTCCTTTAACCTTAAACCGATGGCCCTGCAGGTCATACATGAGGTCGCCCATATGGATGACCTCATTCTTTGAAATTTGCAACATATAAATGATTCCACGTCCCGTAATTTTAAATGTTTCAACTATTCTGTATGTTCCCATAGTGGGCAATTCCTCCTTTCGTTTATTCAGCTTTGATTTCCGGTAAATAATAAATCTTGTTGACTATAATCCTTGAAGCCAATTTTCACAAAGTTTTGGCCAGATTGCTACCGTAGGTTCTTCCGTACCTAATCCTATACCATGGTCACCTTTTGTGAATATATGTAAATCAAATGG
Source organism: Bacillota bacterium (assembly GCA_023415375.1). GTDB lineage: Bacteria > Bacillota > UBA4882 > UBA8346 > UBA8346 > UBA8346. The sequence continues at coordinate 145 of JAEZKW010000251.1, read as the reverse complement.
TAGATTATGCTCATTTAGAGCCCCTGCAAAAAGTAAGTTTTGGCGCTGAAAATTCCAGTGATCGGTCGCTGTAACCCATAGAAAAGTCGGCGGTGTATTTGCAGTAACATGTTTATGATTTGAAGTAAAGTCTATAAGTTCATCC
>JAEZKW010000248.1 GCA_023415375.1 Bacillota bacterium | reverse complement strand
CCGGTGATCTCACAATATGCAAATGCGCAAGTAGAATTATTGCCGGGGGTAACTCATATGGGAGTGGTAGTGGGCGATGAAGTCCGGACTGTAATCGGGGAATGGTTGAGAGGGCTTAAATTATAGATGGAAATGGACTTATGAAAATATAATATGCTTGTTGAGTTTCCATTTGGTTCTTACGAAAGCCGCGGTTTAAGCGGCTTTTATGCAAGTTAGGATAAACATTTTATTTTCGTTCTTATCGCCGGTTTTTTCGATTGCTTTGTCATAGCGTTATTTATTTTAAAAAAAGAAGTCTTTAACCATTATTTCATGTTTATAACATTTCTTTTTAGTCCCTCTTGCACTAACTTGGCTCGAAAAGGCTGAATTTTCATTAAAAGATGAATGATCAAAGGCATCTCTATAACATTCCGGGTCGCAAGCTTTTGGGTTTTTGAACTTATCTTTCCCACTGTGGCTAATTCTTTACCGGCTTCCCGAAAGGCATCCAATACGATTGCTTTTTTGGTAAAGGTCTTTTCATCCTTATGTTGCAGCAAAGAACTGGATTTTCTGACCAGTGTGCCGACCATTGGCGCATCCATGAACTTCGAAAACGTCTTAAAGTAGGAAACAACGTTTTTAGAAGTTTCATCCTCGATGTTCCCACAGGTAGTTAATAAAACAAATGGCTTAGAGCAAATATCAACATCAATGTGATGAAAAAACAGGCCTGTTTTTGATACCTGAATTTTGTTGATATCGCTGGTAGAATTTAATCTATCGATAAATTTCTTCATTAATGCCGACATGTTGAAGACATAAATGGGAGTAGCGTAAATGATGATATTGGCCCCGGCCATTTTTTGTAAAATGGTCTTAACGTCATCTTTGTTATCATAAACACATTTTAAATAGCTTTTTTCGGTATGGCACACCTCACAACCAAGGCACTGGTTTAGCTTATGGTCAGCCAGTATCACCGTTTCAAAGTCGGCCTTTGCTGCAATCGCCCCGTCCTTGATTTGGTCAATTAGAACTTGGGTGAAACCATTTTTGCCCCGGTGGCTGGAATTGATGGCTAGTATTTTCATTGTCCTGCCCTCCTATCTAAATCGAATCAACAGACTTTGGGGGGAAGTGATCCCTTTGGTATTTGGAGCGGAAAAGATATAATCTTTTTTGCTCCGAGGCGTTCATTATTAATTGGGTTCCTATTTCTTTCTTTTTAATTCCATAGCTTCTAAATATTCAATATAATTTATTAACCTCCTGCCAAAAATTTCTTATTAAAAAATCAACCCGCCGATGAAGGCGGGTCTGAAGAAGCTTTGAATTGAGGCTACTATGGATTCATGTATTGTTTTACCTTGCTGAACTGTTAACTGAAGTTCTATGCCTGACTCTAGCTATGTTCTATGTTTAGTTTGAAAAATAAAAAAACCTCATTTCAGTCTGAGGATTTGGTTTTTAAATATTGGTGCCGAAGGTGGGATTTGAACCCACACACTTTTAAGGGTGGAGGATTTTGAGTCCTCTGCGTCTGCCGTTCCGCCACTTCGGCGTGGTCAATGTTTATCACGTCCACTACGTAAAAAGATTTTACCACAAGAAAAAACCAAATTCAAGAGGATAATTTTAGAAAGAGCTATGGTTTGGAAACTAATAAAACTTTAATATGGGGTGATTCCCTTAAAAAATCAAGAAATACGCTATATTCGCTGAGCGGAATTAAAAAAGAAGTTTGGACTGATTCCCCGAACTCTGTGGCGATATTTTCCGCTTCTACTTGCTTTAGCTGATAAATAATTTTGGAATGTTCGTTATAAGGATAGTTTAGGGTCATCGAACATTTGGGGATTTTTAAAAGTGTTCCTGCTTGTTCCAGGACTGAGGATGCAGTTTTACCATAGGCTTCAATGAGGCCGCGGACTCCCAGCTTTTTGCCGCCGAAATAACGGGTTACGACCACAGTTACATTCAATAAATTCAGTCGCTGGATGGCGCCTAAAATTGGTTTTCCCGCGGTACCGCTGGGTTCACCCTGATCGTTGAAATACTCTTGAGGGTACTCTCCGGCTTGAATTCGATAGGCATAACAATTATGATTGGCCTGGGAGTGCTTTGTTTTAATGTTTTCGATGAAAAACTTCGCTTCCGCTTCGCTGGGAGTTTCCATACAATGACCAATGAAGCGGGAGCGTTCAATATTGAGCTCACAGGAAGCTTCTTTCGAAATGGTAAGGTAGGTTTGTTCATTCATGATTCAAGTCCTCAACTTGATCCGATCAAATTTTGCTTCGAATTTATTTTTTTAATTCCAATCGTAGTTCGAAAAATCCTGCTTTTAAGTTTGTCCTAAGGAACTCTGAATGAAAAATACAGGAAATCTGCAAATCATGTGGAATAAAATCATTTGGACATATTTCCACCCGATCTCAGGAATGATATTTTTTGAGGGGAGCGTTTCATTTGGCTCAATATGATGTGATTATTATTGGCGGAGGGCCGGCGGCGATTTTTGCTGCCTTGGAGTTGTCGAAAAATGCCCGGATGCGGATTGCGATTTTAGAAAAAGGCTATAATTTATCGGAACGAGTTTGCCCTGCGAACGAGCGTGGTATTCCCTGTGCAAATTGTTCTTCTTGTTCAATTACTTGCGGTTGGGGTGGGGCTGGGGCTTTTAGTGACGGTAAGCTTACTCTCTCTACTGAGGTAGGCGGCTTTCTGGATAATTATATATCTAAAACCGAATTATCAGAGCTGATCCGCGAGACAGATGACGTTTATTTGAAGTTTGGAGCGCCCACAAAAGTTTATGGTACCGATGAAGAAGTTATCACCCAGATTCAAAAGCGGGCTGTTTTAGCAGACTTGCGATTGATTCCATCCCAGATTCGCCACCTTGGAACCGGTTATACCAAAACTGTACTCCAAGCCATGCAAGACTTCTTAATCGAAAAAGGAGTCGATATTTTCACCGGTGTGGATGTGGCTGAAATTATCGTCGAGGGAGAACGATTGAAGGGCATCCGTTCAAGTAAGGGCGAGGACTATTTGGGAAAATATGTGATTGTCGGACCGGGACGGGATGGATCAGAATGGCTCTCCACAGAAGCCAAAAGATTGAAACTGGAGTCATCGGTGAATCCAGTCGATATCGGCGTCCGAGTGGAGCTGCCGGCTGAAGTAATGGAGGAGTTGACCTCGGTTATTTTTGAGAGTAAATTTATTTACTATTCAAAGACTTTCGAGGATAAAGTCCGTACTTTTTGCATGTGCCCTCATGGAGAGGTGGTTATGGAAAACCAGGATGGATTAATCACCGTCAACGGACATAGTCATGCTGAACGAAAAACTCCCAATACCAATTTTTCCTTGCTCGTCAGCAAAACCTTTACTCATCCATTTCATGAACCGATTACCTATGGAAGATATGTTGCCGGACTCGCTAACCTCCTGGGTGGCGGAGTTATTGTCCAGCGGTTAGGGGATTTACAAAGCGGACGGCGAACGACCAAAGAAAGATTGGCAAAGGGATTGGTCCGGCCAACTTTGGAAAGCGCCACTCCGGGTGATTTGAGCTTAGTTTTACCGTACCGGCATCTACTCGCTTTATCAGAAATGCTAAAGGCCCTGGATATCATTGCGCCAGGGGTTAATTCACGTAATACGTTACTATATGGGGTTGAGGTTAAGTTTTATTCTTCTAGGCTCAGTCTTAACAGCCATTTGGAGACCAAAATTCCAAATCTTTACGCAGTTGGCGATGGAGCAGGAGTAACCAGGGGATTGATGCAAGCCTCGATCTCGGGAGTTATAGCTGCGAGGGCTATTATTAAACAGGAGGCATCATGAATCAGGTTGTTTTAAAAGCTGGGAAAGAGAAAAGAATCAAGGCAGGGCATCTTTGGGTTTACCAGGGAGAGATCGGGATTATCGGAATCGGTGTTAAATCCGGCGATGTTGTTGAAGTGTTGGATAACCGGGGCCGTTTTTTGGGCCTGGGGTATTATAATCAAGCTTCACAAATTGCCGTTCGCTTGCTTACCACCAGCCGGGAAAGTATTGATGAAAATTTTTTCAAATCCCGGCTAAGGCAAGTCATAGAATACCGCCGCCGGATCAAGCCTGAAGCTTCTAGCTACCGGTTGGTCTTTGGTGAAGGCGATTTGTTGCCCGGATTGATTATCGATAAATTTGAAGACTATCTGGTGGCTCAATTTTTGACGATGGGTATGGAGGTCAACCGTGATATGATCATTCGTTTGCTGGCAGAACTTTGCCAGCCGAAAGGGATCATTGAACGTAGCGATCTCCATGTCCGCCATCTTGAAGATTTACCTGAACGTTCCGGTTGTGTATATGGGGAATGTCCTCCATCCGTTGAAATCCGGGATAATGGCTTGAAATTTAGAGTGGACTTACTAGAAGGCCAAAAAACCGGCTATTTTCTGGACCAATCGGCAAACCGGGCCGTCTTGGAACGTTATGCCAAAGGGAAACGGGTGCTGGATTGTTTTTGCCATGTAGGCAGCTTTGCGATCCATGCCGCCGCTTATGGCGCCAGTTCGGTTTTGGGGGTTGATATTTCAGAAGATGCTATTAATATGGCCATCGAAAATGCAACCTTAAATGGACTGGACAATGTCTGTAATTTCAAAGTCGCCAATGTATTTGATTTTCTTCGTGATGAAGTCGGTAAAAAGGCCGAGTATGATCTGGTCATTCTCGATCCGCCGGCGTTTACCAAGAGCAAACAAGCGTTGGAAGGGGCGATCCGCGGATATAAGGAAATCAATCTGCGGGCTCTAAAACTATTGAAGCCTGGTGGAATCTTGATGACTTGCTCATGTTCACATCATCTTAGCCCGGACTTGTTTTGGGAGATTATGATCGCCGCGGCAGCCGACAATAAAAAACGCTTGCATCTTCTGGAACGCCGGACCCAGAGTCTGGATCATCCGATTTTGGTTGGGGTGCCGGAGACTGAATACTTGAAATGCTTTATCTTTGAGGTCGTATGATGATGACCATGAGTTACGAACCTATTCGATTAATTTATGCAGATGAAAAGGGCCAACTTTATACGGACCCGGAGTTAATTGCAGTTGGAATTAATGGATCTCAGGCGGAGATTGCCGACCAAAGCTGGATTGATTTACCCTCCGGTGGTGAGATACTGCTTTTGCCGGACCGGTTGCCTGTAGGTTATGATGAAGCCAAAGGGGCTATGGAAGTAGTCGAAGGCTATACTGCATTGGCAGCCATTTTGCCGGTGGGGTTTACCCGCTGCCTTTTGCCAGGGTATGAAATCGCCGATTCCGGAGAGTTGCCCCTTTTTGGCTATACAGCAGTCGGTACAGTAGGGGATCGACTTAAGGTTGCTGCGATTCAGACCGATCAGGATTTAAAGTGGAATCCCAATTACTATAATACATCAGATTTACCACGGCTTATCGAACGGAAGAACCGGAAGTATCCGGAGAACCGAATTTTAGCTCAGTTAGCCAAATGCGCCACAGAATATCACTGTTTAACGGCTCAAAATATTTTTTATGGACGTTGGGAGGCTGGGATTCCGGTATCACCGGTTTGTAATGCCAATTGTTTAGGTTGCATTTCCAAACAACCTTCGGAATGTTGTCCGTCTCCTCAAGGAAGAATAGATTTTTCCCCCACAGTCCGGGAAATTGTCGAGCTCTCGATAGAACATTTGGAGTCTGCTGCCGATGCCATTGTCAGTTTCGGCCAGGGTTGCGAAGGAGAACCTTCATTGCAACGTGAAGTGCTGGTAAAATCGATTCAGGAGATACGGAAAAGGACAACGAAAGGGACAATTAACATCAATAGTAACGCCGGTTATTTTGATTCCATCCGCGACTTGATTGATAATGGGCTTGATAGTATCCGGGTCAGCCTTTTTTCGGCCCGTCCGGAAAATTATCATTGGTATCATCGTCCTCAGAATTACCAACTGCAGGATGTCACAAAATCTCTTTGTTATGCTTCGGAACATGGTATCAGGGTTTCACTCAATTTATTGCTTTATCCGGGCTTTACCAACAGGACTCAGGAATCGGATGCTTTGTATGCTTTACTGAAAGAAACCAGAGTCCAACAGGTTCAGCTGCGTAATTTAAATCTTGATCCGGAGCGTTTGCAGGAGAAGGTAAATTCAGAAGCGGGAGAGCAGCAGGAGCTGCCGACAATCCCTGAGTGGCTGATGCAATTAAAAAAGGAATTTCCAAAGCTTTTAATTGGAAATTATACTTTGCCTAAAAGCTAAAGCTTTATAATTCTAATATGTTGATGAATCGGAAATCGCTACACTAAAGAGTGGGCGATTTTTTTATTGAATTATTTTGGTCCCGTTTAGTCTTATAAAACTAGGACTAATTTTTATTTTTTTTGTATTTTAGTACTAGTTAATTAGACCTTTTTTTAATGCCATATCTTGATATACTTGAATTCAGAGGATCCGATTCCGATAAGCTCGAATGATGCTGATAACAAACGGATAGCCACCATTTAAGGAGTTTTTTCCTAAAATCAGCTCGTATTATGCAAATTGGAACATAAAATTGAATGGAAATCATATTGGTAATATGAAGCGACCACACGATAAGGAGAATTAAATGATGACATGGATAAGCGTTGATGAAAGAACCCCAAACAATTATGAGACGGTTTTAGTTTGTTTTAATAATGGGAATAAGCCTGGTATTGACATTTTTACATGGAATGATAAATGGTATAAAGCAAATAAAATAACTCACTGGATGCCGCTTCCTAAGGCGCCTAATTAAAATAAAAATCCGGAAGAAACTCTGCCGGATTTTTGCTATTTCGATTACTCTGTTTCACTCCAACGCCATTCCCAATTCTTCTCATAAAGGCCGACCAACTGCCGATTGCCTCTAAGAATCATACAATTTTCCGCATTGTTATTCTCAGCTGCTTTTGTAAAATTGAAACTCCCAGTTATTACATTGGCCCGATCCACTATCATAATTTTTGAGTGAGCTATCGCAAAGGACCGATCGATATGAGTTGGAATCCCGGCGTTCGTCAAATAAGTAGCCGATGAATATTTTCCGGTTGATTGAGATTTGTCCAATATTACCCGGACTTTAACCCCTCGTCTATAAGCATTAACCAAAGCTTTGGCAATAATATCACTTGTAAAACTATAAGCCTGGACTTCAATTGACCGTTTAGCCGAGTTGAGTTCTTGAACAATCATATCGGTGATCCCGCTTTGAGGTGAAAAAGCAACTTGGATTGTGCCGGTAGCCTGAATCGTATTAGGGTGGCTGATTTCACCGGGCGGTGTCGGACGAGAAGAATGAGCAAATACTGATAATGATAAAGAAATGATGGTTACAAACCCTAATAAGTAAAGATACTTTTTTTGCATATAAGTGCCTCCTAATTTATTTCTGCAATTTAATTTAAAACGGAACGACACTCAATAAGTTTCGGAAGTTGTTGGATAGGAAACCAATTATATACTATTTTTTGAGCTTATCATTTCGTTATGATATCCTTTCGTAATTTATCGGGATCACAGTTAAAAGCGATAGTGGCATATTTGAGCCATGATTCGGACTCGTTAGACTCTCCCAAATAAAGATGGCGATTGTGAAATTTAAAAAATCCTTTAATCAATTTAATTATTTAGCTGGTTTCATTAAATACCTCCATATTATGAGTATTGACAAGAATCCAGACGGTAATACCAGCTAACCTTATTCCTTAAGTAAGCATCACTCCGATTCCTAATTTCTCAGGACTCTTTTTTGGCAGAATCGAAGTGAGCATAAATGAGTAATTGGGGGGTATAGTAAATACATATATGGAGGTTTCTATTTTGAAAGAAGACCGGGTAATAGCAGGGGCCATATCAGGAGCCGTTGGTTCGACAGTTCAAATTTTATTTGAATTTTTCTTTAAAGTCATGGGGTTTACAGATAGATATGTTGTGGATATGGCCAAAGTTTTTATTATGTATAAGACTTTTCCAGGTATTCTAAGCACCATCGTTGGAACGACTGCTCAACTTTTTATAGGAGCTATCTTGGGGATCGGGTTTGCCTATTTAATTCAAAAAACCTCCAGTAAATACTATTTTATTAAGGGATTAGGTTATGGTGGAATAATTTGGGTTTTTTTTGGTACTTTTGGAAGCTTATTTAAAATACCATTATTTACAGTAATTCCTCCAAATGCTGCTTTTTTGCTCTTGATTGGCGCATTCGTTTTTGGGATTGTTACTTCATTTACATTGAAGTATTTAGAGGAGAAAAGTAACTTGATTTAAAATAGGGTTTAGTCTGAATTAAATTATTTCCTAAAGAGTGTCTATTATCGGCACTCCTTTATTTTATTCATAACAAAACCCGCTAGCACAGTTCCTGGACCTGGATCGAATCAAGACCATCAGGTACCAATCATTTAGCGGGTTCGTCGGTTTCTGGGCTTAGCGGAAACCTTCAATTCAATTATATTAAAAAATGTTTCACGATTGTTACAAAGTAATCGTTTTTTAGGGATAGGCTTTGAAGTCAGGCTTACTGACCTGGATTTGGTTTGCTATTATTCTTATTTATCTCGCTGAATATACTTACTGATAATAATAACATTAAGATTGGCTATGTTTTCAAGGCGGGCGTCGTTGGTTATAAAGGCTTCTGCTTCTTCGTCCAGGGCTGTTGCAAGGAATATCGCATCCGGTGTCTTTAGGTTATACCTTGCCCTTAGCTTGGCGGCCCCGATAGATATATTCTGGGTAACATCTTTTATTATCAGATTAGGAAAGGCATGGAAGAAAACCAAGTATCGGTGATATAGGTCACAAGCCCCTTCTTTCAAAGGCTTCGTCAATATTTCAGTCATCAGAAGAGTGGAAGTGATGCCCAAGCAAACACCTTTCTCAATGAGTTCAAAAACCTCTTTAACCTCAGGGCCATAGAACGGATGTCTTTCGAGGAGATAAATCAACGTATTGGTATCTAGGGCGATCCGACTATACTTACGCAGTTCATTTACTAATCCGCCCATGAATCGCGCTCTTGGCGAATATAATCAGTTCCGCCGGCTTCTTTCCACATATTGGCCCCCAGTCCATATAAGGCGTCAGTAATGGATGGCGGTCTCTTAATTATGAAAAGCTCCTTGGTTTCAGAATCATAGTTCCATAAGAAATCGTCACCCAGCCTCTGTTTTACTGTTTCGACAAGGTCGGTAGGAAGACGAATACTGGAATAATCTTGCTTATTATCAGCCTCTTCTCCTGCTTTATTCGCCATATATAATTATCCTTCTTTCACTGTCTCTCGTTCTTAATAAATTTACAATAATAGTATACCACAATTGGAAAAGGATGAGGATGGGAAGATAATGCAGTTCTAAAGATTGATTTAATTATTATTTTTTCAAATC
>JAEZKW010000136.1 GCA_023415375.1 Bacillota bacterium | reverse complement strand
AAAAGCTTTCGCGGGAGATTCCTACAGAACGCCGAATCGTCTTAAGGATTACTTGGAATCAAAAACGTCTTTTATTTCAAAGGCTCAAAGAGGGCTTAATGGCAGGCTTTTGGGAATATCCCACTGTAGTGGCGGAGCGGGACCAGGAGGCGTCACTTCTAGCAGAAAAATGGGCCACCGAATATCTTGGGAAACCATTGCCTTTCCATTTTTTCTGTACAATGACTCATGAATATACTCATTTACGTTGGAACCTAGAAATTTTAGACGGTAAATGGAAGGAGCAACAGGAGCCGAATCAAGTAAAGGGCGGCGTATGGCTCTTACCCGAAGAAGAAGCGAGTTTACCCCGAGTGGCTTTTATTAGGAGGCTAAGTTCCCCCGGATCAAAACCTGATGGGCTGTCTCAAAAGAAAATATATTGATAGAAATATAAAAAATATATACATTTGCTTATTCATTGGAGCAATATATTTTATATCTGATATGTTTACATGCCTAATATGTTCCATATTTAATTGATTTTAAAGCACTTTTGAAACAACCCAATAAATCTCATCTCCATCAATATCGTTTATATTGCACTACCGGAAATGAACCCCTTTTTTTGCAAGCGCTCACTTAAAAACAGTAGTACCAATCCGCCTTCAGGAAGATTTTCACTATATTCGTCTAATAAGATGAGCCGGCTATGATTTGAAGAATGGGAGAGTTTATTCTTCTTTAATAATGGTTTCAAGATAATGCCTCCAAATACATAAGATGTCAATGGTTTAACATGATTTAGTTATCCGATTTAGAAGATTTTAGATTTTGGACACGCTTGTAAAAACTTTCAAACATTACATCAAGCAGAATATTATCCAGGGGATCGTCAAATTCATTGAGATCTCTTGGTGTAATATTCAGCTCTGCTCTTTGATTTCTCCAAATTTTTGTAACGTCCATTGTTTCACCTCCGACTTCAATCTTGCCAAAAAAAATATTTTTCATACTGTAATATAAGAAATCTTTTAATCGCCCATAAAATAAATATGCAATTGACTTCTTCGGGTTATGTTGACTAACATGGAAATGACACCAGTTGATTGACATCAATAGGCTGAAATGGTATATTTTAAACAGCGCTAAATATTATATTGACAGAAGTTTTTTGACAGAAGCTAATATATTGAAAGTTAACCTTCTTAGAAAAGTTGACTTTTGATTCAGTAAATTCATAGCCGTATTTCAGGTGTATCATCTGCTGGAACGGTTTTTTCTTTGTAACATTTGCAGGTTGTTATTTTGGAGATCATGTCGTTTTATGCGGTTGTAACTAGTTGGCAGACTTTTTTGGGGTAAGGCGAAATTTTCATTATGACTTGGATGAATGGCTAGGGTATGGCATTAGGCGAGGTGCGCGATGATTGCCACTCTTCATTTGTTCTCCATTGAAATTCATTAAACCAAGAAGGACCAGGCCAATTCATCCCTGATGGCATGAGACGGCATTCAAATAAAGAAATAGAGGAGGAAAGATTCATTTTGCGTAAGTTTTTTTTACTTGCCACATGTTTGTTAGTTGTCATTGCGGCTATTAGCTTTTCAGCTGCTGCCGCACCCAAGATTTTGGTCTATGCCAAGGGCTCCGACCCCCGGGGTTTAGATCCGGCTTATGTTGATGATGGTGAATCGGCCAAGATTATCGTCAATATTTATGATACTTTGGTTCGATACAAGCAAGGAAGTACCGAGATTGAACCAGATCTAGCCACTTCTTGGACAAAATCTACTGATGGTTTAGTATGGACCTTCAAATTGAGAAAAGGCGTTAAATTCCATGACGGTACACCCTTCAACGCTGCTGCTGTTAAATTCAGCGTTGATCGTCAATTGCCTCCGCTGGTTAAAGATAGTATGCCTTATGCATCCTTCACCTTTGGACCGGTTAAAAAAGTTGAGGTTGTCGATGATTATACCGTTCGTTTTATCTTAAGTCGGCCCTATGCGCCATTCTTGGCCAATCTGGCTATGAGTCTGGCAGCCCCAATCGTCAGCCCGACCGCAGTGAAAAAATATGGCGAGGATGATTTTTCGCAACATCCGGTTGGGACTGGCGCTTTCATCTTCCAAAAATGGGATAAAGATCAACAGATTGTGCTGGTGAAGAATAATAATTATTGGGGTCAAAAGGCCAAGGTTGACAAAGTTTTTTATGTAACCACCAAGGAGAATTCGGTACGGGCCAGCCAATTGATTACCGGTGCCGCCGATATCATTGACGGAATTGATCCAAATGATGTAAAGACTCTTGAATCAAGCGGTATGCATGTGATTAAGAATCCAGGCATGAACATCAACTATATGTGTTTCCTTTGCCATAAAAAGCCATTTAATGATGTCCGGGTGAGACGGGCCATCTCCATGGCTATCAACCGGCAAGAAATAGTGAAATATCTTTACCAAGGCTATGCGCAAGTGGCCAATGGCCCGTTGCCAAGCTTTATTCCTGGATATGATCCCAAATTGAAGCCCATTGGATATAATCCCGAGCAGGCCAAAAAACTCTTGGCAGAGGCGGGTTACCCTAACCTCACATTTAATTTTATCACTTATTCCAACCCCAGACCCTATAATACAGCAAACGGCGTTAAGTTAGCCGAGGCCGTACAAGCGGAACTTCTGAAGATTGGTGTCAAGACCAATATCAAGGTCTATCCCTGGAAGGAATACAAAGATGTTTTATACAAGGGAGAAGAAGGGGAAGCTGGTTTCTATGGTTGGGTCGGCGACAACGGGGATGCTGATAATTTCTTATCACTCCTTAGCTCCAAGGAAATTGAATCGACCTTGAATTCAGCCAAATATGCCAATCCCAAGGTTGATGCCTTGTTAGAACAAGGTACCAAGACATCGGATCCTGCGGCCCGGGTAAAAATCTATCAAAATTTACAGAAGATTTTGATCGATGAAGCTCCTTGGGTATTTATCAGTCACGCTGTTGACTTGGCGGCTTGCAAACCGACAGTGAAGAATTTTTATCCTCATCCGACCGGAGTGTCGTGGGTAAATATTGTTACGAAATAAATGAACGTTTACAAGAGGCTGTGAGCTTTTCGACAGCCTCTTGTATCTTGTTTTAATTTGGGGAGCCATTATTTCCGTGTAAATTTTTTTCTTAGTTAAGGTTTCTTCTGGTAAAGGTTTTTTCTAGCAAAGGCAAGGAGTTAGATTATGGCTAAATATATTTTGAAACGCTTATTGATGCTTATTCCGGTGTTACTCGGCGTAAGCCTATTTGTTTTTATCATCATGCATGTTTTTACCGGTGATCCGGCAGCCCTCATGCTGGGAGAACATGCGACCAAAGCTCAAATTGCCGCCTTACGTCAAGAAATGGGTCTCAATGATCCCATTTATGTGCAATTCGGAAGGTTTCTTTGGCAGTTGGTACATGGTGATCTGGGCCGTTCATTAATGACCAAACGTCCGGTTATTGAGGATATTATGTCACAATTTCCGGCAACGATTGAATTGGCCCTATTTAGTTTGGCTCTGGCATCATTGGTAGGTATTATTATTGGAGTTATCTCCGCTGTTCGGCGTTATTCGTTTTTCGATTATGTGAGTATGGTTGTTGCTTTATTAGGAGTGTCAATGCCCATTTTCTGGTTGGGTCTCATTTTGATCATCATCTTTTCGGTAAACTTGCACTGGCTACCGGTTTCCGGAAGAATCGATATAGGGTTGGAACCCATGGCAATAACGCATTTATATTTAGTGGACAGCATCCTTACTGGAAATTGGGAGGCTTTTTGGAGCGCATTGCGTCATTTAATTTTGCCAGGAGTAGCTTTAGCTGCTTATTCAATGGCGATTATCGCT
>JAEZKW010000119.1 GCA_023415375.1 Bacillota bacterium | reverse complement strand
AGTGGTACCATGCCATGCCAAGAACGAACGAGCACGGGAGTCGATCATCAATTGACATACATACCAAAGTTTGTTATATTTGTATTGAGGGTAGATTTTTTTGTGAGTTTAGCTTAGTTTTTTTTGTAATAACCATAGTTGAGATGAGCGGAGACGAGTGCATAGGCAGGCGTATATTTACGTTTATTAAGCCAGGCGCGAGTTGCCTGGTTTTTTTATTTGGGTCAAAAGGCGTAAGCCGCGCGCAGGCGCGAGGACAATAAAAGAAATAAAATGATAGAGGAGGATTCTTGATGAGTATGAATTCAGAGACGAGAGTAGTGGAGAAAAAAGGATTGAAAGCTGTAGACGTAGCGGTTGTGGCTGTGTTATTGGCTGTTGGTGCCGTACTGAGAATGTTTTGTCCTCCATTAGTTGTAGGAATTACCCCTAACTTTGTAATTGGTATGTATTGTTTAGCAATATTGCTTTTGCGGCCCAAATTACCAGCCGTTATCGGTATTGGTTTAGTCTCCGCTGCAGTTTGTCAATTGACGACCAAATCGGCAATTCCCTTTTTAAATTTTGTGAGCGAACCTTTGGGCGCTATTGCAGTTTACTTATTGGCATTTATTAATATCGATTTTGGTGTTATGAAATATATCCGTGTTTTTATTATTACATTTGTAGGGACTGCAGTCAGCGGATTTACATATGCCGGAATTATGATTAAAATTCTTACGGCAAGCGGTAAAAATGCCCCGGCATTTGCCGCTTTAACAGTTGTTGTTTTGGTTACCGCATTATTCAACTCCATATTGGCAAGTGTTTTATATGTTCCATTGAAAGCCGCTTTATCAAAAAATCGCTAACTGGAATTGTTAGTAAATTCTCGTAATCTATTTTTAGAATATAAAAGGAAGTCAACATGGACCCAGTCATCGTGATTGAACATTTAACTTTCAAATATCCTTCATCAACGCAGGATTTAGATGCGGCTACATCTAAGGATGCTGCCTTAAATGACATATCTCTATCCATTGGGGCCGGAGAATTTGTTGGAATTACCGGACCGGCCGGGGCCGGCAAATCGACCTTGGTACTAACCATCAATGGTATTATTCCACATTTTCAATCGGGAACGTTTCAAGGCAGGGTATTGATCAATGGTCACGATACGTTTGAAACTTCTTGTTCAGAGATTTCCCGGCAGGTCGGAAGCGTTTTTCAAGATCCTGAAGCTCAACTGGTCACTCCCACAGTTGAGGATGAAATCGCATTTGGCTTGGAAAACTTCGGTTTTGAACCCGAAGTTATTGAAAACCGGATTCGTGAGGCCTTGCAGTGTATAGGAATCTCTCATTTGCGAAACCGTTCAACCTCTGAACTTTCAGGGGGACAAAAACAACGGGTTTCAATAGCCGCGGCAATAGCCTTGCGCCCGGGAATCCTCATTCTGGATGAACCCACTTCCGAGCTGGATCCAATAGGAACGATGGAAGTTTTCGAGGTTTTAAAACAGCTTAATCAAAAATTCGGGTTAACGGTTATTGTTGTAGAACAAAAAATCAACATTTTGATGGAATATATTCAACGTTTATTGATACTGAACCGGGGAAGTCTGATTGTCGATAAGGCTCCTCGGGAAATTATCGCTGATCCTGAAACCCTCCAATCGGTAGGGTTGCGGGTTCCACCTGTAAGTGAATTAGCTTTTTTATTGAAGAAGAAGGCCCGGTATAACGATGAACTGCCTCTAACTGTGGATGAGGCCTACAGAGGTTTGCAAAAAAGTTTAAGCCGAAGTGGAGAGAAAAATGATTCGCGCCTCTAATTTATCTTTTACCTATCCAAACGATGTTAAAGTATTAGAACATGTTTCATTTCAAATTCATCGTGGAGAATTCGTCGCCTTAATAGGTCAAAACGGTGCCGGAAAAACAACTTTGTTAAAACAATTGAATGGTCTTTTAAAACCCAGCACCGGCGACCTTTTTATTGACGGGGTCAATACCAAGGATTCATCCACCGGAGAGTTGGCTCAAAAGGTTGGTTACCTATTTCAAAATCCTGACCATCAAATCTTCCTACCGACTGTTGAAAAGGAAATCGGTTTTGGGCCTACCAATCTTCACCTATCCAAAGCTGAAGTAAAGGAACGGGTCCGGGATGCTGCCGAGCAAGTCGGGCTCATCCCATATTTAAAGGAAAATCCGCTATTCTTAAGTAAAGGGCAGCGACAACGTGTTGCTTTTGCTTCCCTTTTATCTATGCAGCCGGAAGTAATGGTCCTCGATGAACCTACCACCGGTCAGGATTATCAGGAAGGTATTGAAATTATGGAGATGGTAAAGGGGCTTCATCAAAGGGGTCATACAATTGTCTTTGTAACCCATGATATGGAGCTGGTGGCCGGGTATGCACAGCGGGTTATTGTTTTAAGTCAGGGGCGGATATTACTCGATGATATTTGTAAGAATGTTTTCTATCAACCGGAATTGCTGATGCAAACCAATCTTTTTCCTTCGCAGATCGCCAGGTTGGTCCAGAAATTCGGAAACCAGTCAAACCCCTTCGGACGGCCCCTAACTGTGAAAGAATTACATGACCAGGTATTGACGATAATGGAGAGTGGCTCGAATGTCTTCTGTAACTAGTTATTTTCATCGGGATTCCATGATTCACCGTCTCAATCCGTTGACAAAATTGATTTGGTCTATCACGTTAATGACCCTGAGTTTTTTGTTTACGGATGTTGTTATATTAATGATTCTTTTTTTGTCCATCATCCTAGTGGCCTACTTAGCAAGAATTCTCAAAGAAATGCTGCCGGCATTTGTCGGCCTTCTTTATTTTGCAGCATTCTTTTTACTATTCCAAGTTTTCTTTATTTCCGACGGTAAAACATTATTTGTATTAATTCCTGGGACTCAGATTTTAAGAGTCACCGACCAAGGTTTATTGTTTTCTTTGGCGATGGGAATCCGTTTAATGGTGATCGCCGCCAGTTTTCCCGTGTTGTTAGGAACAACGGAAGTTAAAGATCTGGTTGTTATGCTGGTAGAAAAGTTCAAAGTACCTTATGTCTATGCGTTTATGTTTATCACCTCCATTCGTTTTATCCCGACCTTTATGCAAGAGATGGAACAAATCATTCAGGCTCAGTGTTCCCGCGCCCATCGGCTCGATAAAGGTCATTTCATTAGGAAATTTCTTTCAATTTGTCCACTCGCCATTCCTTTAATGATCACTTCGGTGAAAAAGGCGGAACAAATGGCAATTTCTATGGAAACAAGAGGTTTTGGAGTAGGAAAGCGAACTTACTTGCACCGACAGAAATTTGTATTAAAGGACTGGATCATCTGCGGCATTCTCTGTCTGTTAGTGGTTGTAGGCATTTTATTTAATGTAAAAGGAATTCTCGGTTAGAACGCGAACTATTTCAAGTATGAATAACCAAGTATAAGCAACAAATAACTAGTAATTTGTCACATAAAAAACTATCAAATTTTCATGTACCGGAACATCCAAAGGACGTGAACATCTAAAAGATGTTAAATTATTTAAGTAGAGCGTCTCTTTACGATTTTTGAATGTAGCATATTTACGTGACGCTCTACTATTAACTTGTTTTTGGAGTGTGACTGAATTGGTGAAAAAACTATTGATGGGAAATGAGGCTATTGCCCGGGGAGCTGTAGAAGCAGGCCTTAATTTAGCAGCCGCTTATCCAGGGACCCCTTCTTCTGAGATTGTCGGTACTTTAGCCGAATGGGCAAAGGATTTTAACTTTTATGCCGAATGGTCCGTCAATGAAAAAGTGGCTCTAGAAGTAGCAGCAGGTGCAGCTTATGCCGGGGCTTATTCTTTAGTTGCTATGAAACAGGTTGGATTGAATGTGGCAAGTGATCCTTTAATGAGCGTCGCTTATATCGGTGTTAAGGGAGCATTGGTCGTAGTGGTTGCCGATGACCCGGGGCCCCACTCATCACAAACTGAGCAAGACACCAGGTGTTTTGCCAAATTTGCCAAATTGCCGGTTTTCGACCCGGCTTCACCGGAAGAAGCACTTGAAATGACCAAGGCTGCATTCGAATTATCTCACCATTATCAAATGCCGGTGTTTTTGCGCCCGACAACCAGGGTTTGTCATGCAACTGCCGGAATCCAAGAAGGCGAAGTTCAAAAGAATGATCCTGAAGGGTTCATTAAGGATTCAAAGTGGGTTATCTTCCCTAAACTCTCTTACCAGCGACATCTATGGCTGGAAGAACAGAAGATTAAACTAGCACAGGAGTTCAGTTCCGGACGATGGAATACAATTCAATCAGGGAACCGGATCGGTATCGCTGTCAGTGGCGTATCATTTTTGTATGTGACTGAAGCAGTAGCACGTTTAGGGATTCATCCGACTATTTTGAAGATAGGAACCCCTTTTCCGGCTCCCGAACAAAAGATCAGTGAATTCCTCACACAGGTCGATGAGGTCATTGTCATTGAAGAATTGGATCCGGTGCTTGAGGAAAATATTATAAGCCTGGCTGGGAAAACCGGCTTTAGGGGTACGGTTTATGGTAAAATATCCGGTGATCTTCCAAAGGCCGGTGAATATAGCATTGATTTGGTTGTAAAAACCTTACAGAGATTATGTAAGGTCGATAAGACGGAAGAAATTGAAACCAATCATAAAATTACCGAGCCTCCTGAGTTACCGGTGCGTCCTCCGGTATTATGCGCCGGTTGCCCTCATCGAGCCTCATTTTATGCTGTTAAGGCCGCTACCAAGGGCGCCAATGCTATCTATACCGGTGATATTGGTTGCTATACTTTGGGAAATGCAGCACCTCTTTCAATGGTCGATACTTGTCTGTGTATGGGGGCAGGCATTACAATTGCACAAGGCTTATTACAAACGGATCCGAATATACCAGTGTTTGCATTCATAGGTGATTCGACTTTCTTTCATACCGGGATACCTGGAGTCATTAATGCCGTTTATAACCATCATCCAATTAAAATTATTTTATTAGACAATAGTACCACTGCCATGACGGGCCACCAACCTCATCCCGGGATGGGGCGGACGGCCCTCGGAGAACAAACAGCCGTAATTGATCCGGTTGCCATCATTCGCGCCTGCGGCGTGGGCCAGGTGGAAACAGTTAATCCTTTGGAGTTAAAAAAGGCTATTGATGCTGTCCGCAGAGCCATGGATTATGATGGAGTTGCGGCTGTGGTTATGAAGTATCCTTGTGCGGCTACTATCAAGTCAAATTGCATTTTTGAGATTGATACCCAAATTTGTACCAATTGCAGGCGCTGTTTGCGTGAACTGGGCTGCCCGGCATTATCAGCGGCGGAAAAGCCACAGATTACTTCATCTTGTTATGGATGCGGGTTATGCAGTCAGGTTTGTCCTTCCGGTGCGATCAAAGAGGTGCGTAATAATTGATGGATCATAAAGCGGATATCATTATCTCCGGTGTCGGCGGGCAAGGTACAATCCTTGCTTCCCGTGTTTTGGCACAGACTGCCTTGAATATGGGTGTTTCAGCCTATACCTCGGAGACTATCGGTATGGCTCAACGGGAAGGATCAGTTCAGAGCCATGTCCGTATAGGAGTTGATGGGTTTGGACCCCTGATTGGAAGCCATCAAGCTGATATTTTGTTGGGTTTTGAGCCGGCTGAGGCGCAGCGGTGTTGTAATTTAGTAAAGAGCAGTGGATTTGCCCTGGTGAATATCCATCCTATTCGGCCGGTAACGGTTGCTTTGGGAGGATCAAATTATCCTTTGGAACAGATTCAAAAATATCTATGCTCTTTACCGGTGAAGATGGTTTTTATCGATGCTTTTCGTTTGGCAACTCTGGCCGGGAGTTTTAAAACCATTAACTCGGTCATGCTTGGAGCTCTTTCTAATAGCGGACTATTACCGTTTCCCAAAGCCGAACTAAAAAAGGTTCTTCTGGAAATGGTGCCGGAGAAGGCCAAAGATAT
>JAEZKW010000073.1 GCA_023415375.1 Bacillota bacterium | reverse complement strand
CATCGGCTAACTCAGAAGGAAAGGCTCCCATCCACCCCATCCGTTGTTGGTAGAGAACATTAACATCAGAAAATCCTGCTTCTTTAAACATTTGGCACCATTCTTCCTTGGTTGGAAGAAAAGTAATTCCCAGGGTCCCTCTAAGATCTTCGGCTTCTTTTTTATCGAGTGGTTGGAGAGAGGTGCCTTCGATCGCTAATAAAACGCCTCCCGGTTTTAATACTCGGTAAAATTCCCGCAAAGTACGGCTTGCATTTTCGGTAAAAATAGTCACGGATTCGGCCAGCACGATATCAAAGCAGTCTTTGCGAAAGGGGAGACTCATTGCATTGGCGCGTAATAAGGGAATTGTTAAACCAGACTGCGCGAACTTATGTACTGCTTTATCAAGCATCTTACGGTTTAAATCGACTGCAACGACCCGGCATGGATAATGCTTGGCAATAAATAATGTGGTTTGACCGGTCCCACAACCTACATCTAAAAGAGCCACATCGGATGTAAGTCTTTCATGTGCCAGCAGTGCTTTGGTTAATGCTAAGCCTCCTGGATGGGCATTATCGATGTTATGCTGGGCCAATAAATCCAGATAGTTTGGTTTATCCACTTTCAGCCCTCCGAAAAACATTCGTATAAATATCATATGAAGGGTGGAGGTCTTTGGTGTCGCCTGCGTGCATCATAGCCATAGTTTAAGTTATATAAAATTCAAGCTGAGAGCTTACTTTTGGATACCTAAAAATTTCTTGAGCAGTCATTTTAGAAATTTTATGAAGTAGTCGAAGACTTTGTTACAGTACCCGAAACACAGGAATGCGCGTCAGCAAGATAATTATGATTTTAGTCATTATAAATATAACATTTGCCCATAGAAATTAAAAACCCAGACTCATATACTGAAGTATAAAGCCTAAGCTGAGGCTTAGAAATCAAATAAAGGAGAGATCATAATGGCCGATGGACTTAAAGGATTAGTGGATGGTATCGGTGGATTTTTTGGATGTAATGGATGGCTTATGTTCTTGATCTTCGTGTTACTTGTCATTGGATGTGGCGGTGCCTTTGGTGGCTGCATCTAATCCATTCATTACGAAAAATGATAATAGGTGCCCGGAACTACCGGGCATTTATTAATAAAGATGTTTATTAAAAAAATAACATTAGTCTGATGAATGGGAAGAATACTTTTCATATAATTTAGTATAAAGCCTTCCATAAAAGGCTATCAGAAGAAAAGGAGTGAAAGAAATGGCTGAAGCATTAGCTGACGGCTTCGGGCTCTTTAACAACGGTTGGCTCATGTTTCTAATCTTCGTATTGTTAGTAATCGGTTGTGGCGGTTGCTTTGGTGGCGGCGGTTGCTGGTAATCGCTGATAAACATATGGATGAAACAAATGAGGCTGTCCCAAAAGAGAAATTATCGATAGAGATATACAATATATAAACGTTTGTTCATTCATTGACGCGAATATTGTATATCTCATTGATTTTGAAGTACTTTTGGGACAGCCGCATTGTTTTATAAGGCAGAAAATTTCATATAGAAATTCGATAGTGGTAAGTTTGGAGGTGATACGGTGTTCCGCGAACGTTGGATTCAAAAATTATCACCGGCGGTGCGAAGTATCTTTATCAATGAATCGCCTAACGGCTGCTGTAGATTATTGTTAGAGTTTAGTGAGAGAAAGTATGACCAAACTGTGGACCTGATCAAAGCGAATCAAGGCGAAATATTACATAGCATCAATCTTCTGCCATTACTTGCTGTGCAACTACCCTTAGAAGCGCTTCCCAAAGTAGCCGATTCGTTGTATGTCACAAAAATATGGGAGGATCCGCCCGTTTCTTTACAGGAGGAGCGAATTTTTTCGGATGAAACAACTGATGAACCGATGATGGAGCGCGCGCACCAAAGTGTTTCCCACTCAGAAGTTCCTGTTATTCCGGAATATAATTATGCGGGCAAAGGTATCGTGGTCGCTGTGCTAGATACTGGAATTTTCCCTCATCAGGATTTGACGGTGCCTAACAATCGAATTGTTGGATGGCAAGATTTTGTGAATCATAAAAAATCACCCTACGATGATCATGGGCATGGTACGGAAGTTGCCGGTATTATTGCCGGTAACGGTAATACCTCCGGTGCAGTTACCAAAGGAATGGCCCCTGAAGCTTGGTTAGTGGGAGTAAAAATACTGGATCAGGAGGGTAACGGCCGACTTTCCGATATGATAGCCGGTCTTGAATGGTGTGTCCGAAGCCTTCCGTTATTTAACATTAAAATTCTGTGTTTATCAGTACCGGTGGTATATCAAGAAGGGCTTTTTGCCGATCCACTTAGTAGAATGATTCGTTTAGCTTGGTCGAAAGGGATAACAATCTTCACTCCATTTGAAACACAAAAAGTTGGTTTTGCAGTTTCAGGGTTCTCACAACCGTTGATTTCGGTTGCTAGTTTAAATCGTCAGCAAGCCCTGGCTTTGAATGATAAACATTTTTCCAATCCTGATTCCAGCTGGAGTGGTTTGAAAGCCCTAGCTACACCAGATTTAATTGCCGAAGGGGAAAAATTAGTTTCATTGAGCGTGGAAGGCGGGTATACGACTTGTTCCGGCAATACTATAGCGGCAGCTATGGCTGCGGGAGGAGCAGCCTTGTTATTAGAAAAATGGCCCGTTTTAGGGCCGGCTCGAGTTAGATATTATTTAACAAAGAGGGCTAAGGATTTGGGTTTGGGAAAAAATCTGCAAGGCTTCGGGTTGTTAAATTTAAATATTTTGGGAAATACCAAAAATAAGGCATCATTAGCCCGGAGCACTCTTCCACAGAATATGAATCAAATATTACCAGTGGCTTTGAAATTGCTCATTCAAAACTCCGCAAGTTCGGGGAAAGACCCTAATGAATTTTTTATGAACTTACTTGGTTCTTTGATTAGAAGTTGGACACACTCTTTCGATTCCATCAATTAAAATTACAACGTCCCAATACAGGGCCATTTGAATGCTCATACTATAAATAACAAAAGACCTAGTATAGCGCTTCCCCAATAACATACCAATAGAAAAGCGCTATACTTTGGAAAAACGTTCATTCTGATTGTGGCGTTATTTTAAGAGCGTTTTACCAGTCTTTTGAAACACTTGGCTTTTGATAGAGGAGAGTGCGAAAATGGTCGAAGATATGTTAAATAGCTTATTTGATGGTGCCCTTGGGGAAAACGGGCTTTTTTGGGTCATTATCATTATTGTTTTGTTTTTTGTTTTGGGTGGTTGGAATTGGTGATATTCGAACTTATATAATGAAAGAGGCTGTCAAAAAGCTCTTATTTCTCTTTAAGTGCTTTTCAGACGGCCTCTCAAAATTTATTGCTTATCCAAAAAAAGTCTATAAAAATTTCGTTAGGAACTTAATCTTTTCGTCGACCTCATTATCACGTAGAGAAGCAATTCCTTGCAAACATTTTCGGATAAAATTTTGGTCGATCCCGGGAACGTAGCTGACTCTGCCGTGAATTTTAACAGCTAAGGCCTCGATCTCATTGCTATCCAACAAAGGTTAGACCCCCTTTTTAGAATGATTTATCTACAATCTTCAATTATTCTATTCCGACTCCCTCATTCAGGGGATGGAAAATTTCGCAGTATTTTCAACCGCTATCGGCAAGGTATTTTAGTGAAGTTTTTAAAAAATATTCGCCGGATTCAAGTTAAATAGACAAGTTTTTAAGGCATTTAGTTAAAATATCCATAGAATCGGTTTATTTGGTATATAGAATTCTATTCAATAATTACATATATTGATTATAGATAGAAAGTAATTTAGTAGGAGCGGGCAAAATATTATCAGGCCGGGATAGTTTACCAAGAGAAAGTGGCACTAGAACTAATTCTTAAATAAAAGGATGTGTTGATAATGATTTCCTGTAAGAATGAATGGCAGAAAAAATTGTCCTCAAAACTAAAAGAGTCGTCTATTTACGCATCCAACAACATGGGGCGGTTTATAATAGAACTCAGTGGTAGAGAAGGGGAACAGGTTCGGACAATCATTGAACAGAAAAACGGGAAGGTTAAGAAGGATATAGCCTGTTTAACTTCGATTGTTGCTGAATTCCCGTTTTCGTTAATTCCGGAAATTGCTCAATCAAAACAGGTAAAAAAAATATGGGTCGACTCCGAGATAAAAATTATATAGTACTGGAATGGGGAAACGATTAAAAATGTTCAATCATGGGAAGGGCAAAACGTATGCTTCCTGGACAAGCAATTGAAAACTGGCAACCAATGCGTGATACGGCTGATAGTCGTTACAGTTAAACATGATTGGGCTTTCATGCCGGATACCTATATACAACTAAAATACGCTTAGAATAGAATAATTGGGGTAGGAGAAATCAGGAAATTTTCTCAATTTTAAATTGGCAATTTAAGATATTAGGGAAAAAATACTTCAAAGGAGCGGGGTGGATGATTTTGGATATCGACCGTTTAGATTTACTTCACAAAGTTTTTTTGGTGCTTGGGCCGAAGATTGATCAAAGAGTCGTTAAGAACTTGTTGGCACTTGTTACTATCTTATCTGATAGAGATCTAGGCGATGAATTAAAGCAAATGGTAAAAAGATTGTGACTTCCTTAGGTTTTTGAATAAAAAAAATCTCCGGTGAAGGAGATTGATTATATATTTTTGTAGAGTTTATGAGTTTTGAGTAAAATAGGACTTTATAAAAGAAACTAAAGTCTTCTTGATGGCCTCATCCCGCTTTTTTAGAAATACTGTGGGCTTGATGCCAATACGGTTCAACAAAGTTTCCATTAGTTGATAACCGAAGATTTCTCTAATACCCTTTTTGTCAATCCACCTTGAAAAAACATTTGGTGGATTTTCATTTGCAAATATACGACTTAAATCCAAGACTCCAGCACCCTGTAAATTGATGCCCAAACCTAAATCATGTGCATTACTTAAGATGATTTGCTTGATTTGATCCGGCTTTAGTTCGGGCCATTTTTGATTGATTAAGGCTACAGCACCGATGACCATTGGAGTAGCCATTGAAGTACCGCTTAGACTTCGATAATTGCCATTGATCCAGGTAGAATTGATATTGGTACCGGGGGCAAGTAAATTTGGTTTCGGAATGTTATCAAGAGTTGGACCCCGGCTGGAATGCCGGTTTAAGTTATCATCCTGAAAATCAGTCGTTTGATGATTATCTACATTACCGACTGTAATAATCTTTGGATTTATCCCTGGGGTGTCAATGGTCTTTGGACCCGGACCGGCATTGCCGGCTGCTGCGCAGACAACCAATCCTTTGTTCCATGCAATGGAGGTCGCTCTGCATAAAGGATCGTGAGTATAAGACTCCTGGGCTTTGGATCCAAAAGACATGTTGATGGCTTTAATATTCAGCCGGGTTTGATTGTCGATACACCATTCAATGGCAATAAGCACGTTGGAGATAGAGCCGCCTCCATCTTCATTCAGAGCCTTTAAAGCTACCAACGATGCTTCAGGCGCCATCCCTTGGTATTTGCCCCGGGAAGAGAACCCGTTACCAGCAATAATTCCTGCCACATGAGTGCCATGCCCATTATCATCATAGGGTGATTCTTTTTGTTGGAGGAAATCCTTCCATTCGATAATTCGGGAACTGGGAACCAAAAAATCCCGATGAGGGTAAAGACCGGTATCGATAATGGCAATCACGACATTTTTTCCGGTAAAGCCCAGTTCATGGGCTTTGGTACCAGCCACCGAAGGAACTGCAACATCGAGATGGATACGGACCGGTGTATCATACCAGATTCTTTTGACGTGATAGAGTTTAGCGATTTCCTCAAGCGAGGAATAGGGAAGTTCGGCCACTAATGAAGGTATCAACCGCATTTCCCGGTGTACTTTTCCCTCATTGGCATCAATCGCCGCTCCGATTTTATCGTTATGTCTGCCCTGAATTTCAATAATAAACCTCTCCCGTGATGCAGGTTCCTTTATAAAATCGGGCTGAAGAAGAAGTTCCGATAGTTTAACCCGCCAATTGCTGTTTGCATACATTTTATCACCGCCCAACTAGGGTTTATTTTAGTAGTCATCCATCCCGGCTATCGTAGCCTCAACCGATCCAATACCTAAATTAGCCGGGCTGGGTATTCTATCTAAAAGTTAAGCTAAAAGTATTTTCTAGATAGTATATTCTTGAGATTTTGTGGGTTACTGGGGCTAAAGCACAAATTATCGAAACGGGCGGGTGTCAAATGTTACTGGAAATTAACAAGAGGGATTCTTTAGGAGAACTCTTATCTGGCTTGAATTTAACAAGAATCGTTAGCTCAAACTGGTATTTTCGCAAGAAAAAGCGACTAAAATTACAAAAAGTCGCCCAAATTAGTTTCAGGTTGACTAAGGAGCCTTAATTTGGGTTTGTCGGAATTAAGAAGAAAGCGTTAAAATAAAAATATTGACCGGGAGTCGATTAAAGACTCCGATTCTATACAGAGGAGGCGACTTGATTTGACGGTAGCGACCAGAAGAGAACGCGAACAACAGGTTCGGCGGGAAACTATCATTGAATCTGCTCGGAAGTTGTTTCATGATAAGGGTTATGAGTTGACAACGGTTGAAGAAATAGCCGTTATGGCCGAACTCGGTAAGGGAACGATTTACTCCTATTTTAAAAGCAAAGATGAAATTTACATTGCAATTTTAGAATCAGAGTTTGCCATTTTAGAGGAGCGGATGAAACAAGCCATTAAAGATTCCACTACGGCTGAAAATGCTTTGCATAAATTATACGAAACATTTATTCAGTATAATCAGGAGCGCCCAAGTTTTATCAAGGCCATCTTTCTTCAAATCGAACAGTATCCTTCGCTTAAGGTAACTGATATTGTAAAAGGATTAAAAGAGAAAACGACTGAATGGTCAAAATTGGTGGGCAATGTCCTCCAAAAAGGAATTGACAACGGCGAATTTGAAAAAATCAGTGTGGAAAAAACGGC
The DNA here is from genome assembly GCA_023415375.1 of Bacillota bacterium. Lineage (GTDB taxonomy): Bacteria > Bacillota > UBA4882 > UBA8346 > UBA8346 > UBA8346. Next base: position 5,792 of record JAEZKW010000073.1, on the reverse strand, counting down.
TAATACGATAATCGGAATGGTCCTGGGGTTAATTATTCAGCTCGAAATGGGACTGATTAAAGAGGATTTATCAAGTTACCGGGATACGCTTTTCCGTTTGTTGATAGATGGTATATCCCGGCGGCAGAGTGCATAATTTTTTTTTCAATTTATCGACTCGAAGTCAATTTTTGAATAAAGGTCAAAAGAGGTGCTATGAATGGTAAAGAAAGTTCCGAAATGGCTACTGATGTTTGGGGTGATCCTTGGTATCACCGGTTTTGGCACTTGTTTCGCCAGTAGCGGCGAAAATCAGATCTTAACTTTGGATCAGGCCGTCAGCATCGCCATGGAAAATAGCCTGCAACGGCAAATCGCCCAAGGTGATGTGGCTGTTGCCAATGATAAACTGAAACAGGCTCAGTCGGGCTATTGGCCAAAATTAACCTTGAATGCCGGATACACTCACTATAGTGAAGTGCCGACCGATGTGCAATTAGCGACTGAAATGGCAAAACTAAATAATGGGGTTGATAAATTAGCACAAGTTCTAGCTCAATCGAACCCAAGTAATCCATATTTGACAGCAATATCGAATGGATTAAACACGGTAAGTCTTCCTGATCAGAGTTTAAATTACTATGGTTGGAATTTAGTCTTCGAACAGCCTCTTTATACCGGCAATAAACTCACTGCTTTAAATAAACAAGCCAAGGCCAACCAGGGGTACGCCAAGGCCAATTTGAATGCGGCTGATCAAAACCTGGTTTTTGAAGTGAAGAAAACATATTATACGGTAATTTCCACCCAGCATCTGGTCGAAACGATGCAACAGGCTGTGGATGACATGGAAAATCACGTCAAAGAAGCGGATGCCTATTGCCGGGCCGGAATGGTCGCTAAACTGGATGTAAAACGAGCCGAAGTTAAACTGGCAGATTTAAAGCAAAAATTGTTAATGGCCCAAAATGGACTGGAGCTCGCCAACATGGCCTTGAATTTCACGATGGGCGTTAGCCTGGAAACCAAATACAAACTCGTTGATAATGTCAAATATGAACCGTTTCAAATGGATTTGCAGACTTGTCAGGAAAAAGCTTTAGCAAACCGGCCGGAAGTAGCAGCCATACAGGCCAAAGTTGAAATGGCCAAACAAAATTTGGAAATTGCTAAAAGCACCGGTAGACCCATAGTGGCTTTACGGGCTGAGCATGAGAGTTTTAAGCCATACAATCCGGATGCGGAGAATCAAATCGGAGTGGTTGCCACCATGAAGTTGATCGACGGCGGACAAATTCACAACCAGGTAAAGGAAGCCGAGGATGTTGTAAAACAAGCCCAGATAGCCCAAGAATTAACCAACCGTGCAATCAAACTGGATGTTGAACAAGCATACCGCAACCTTCAAGTGGCCTTGCAAACCATTCAAGTTGCCGAAAAGAGTCTGGACCAAGCTCAGGAAACCTTGCATATGGCAGATGTCAGTTACAAAGCCGGCCTTAGTTCGTCCCTTGAACGGATTGATGCCGAAGTCGGATTAACCCAGGCCAAAACCAATTATACCCAGGCTTTAAGTATGTACAATATCGCTTTAGCTCAACTACAAAAAGCTATCGGACAATGAAAGGGGAATGAAATTATGAAAAAAGCAGGGATCTTGATTATAGTCTTTGCGGTTGTTCTCGTAGCAGTTATCTCGGGCTTTCTATTACTTAACCGCAGTAGTGAAGCGGTATCGGACTTTTCGGCCCAACCGCTCCAGATAACGGGTAATATTGAAGCCACTGAAACCGATGTAAACGTGAAAATACCCGGCCGGGTTGCATCAATCAATGTGGAAGAAGGCCAAGAGGTCGCTGTGGCTCAAACAATCGCAGTGATGGAGGCTGAAAATATTGAAGCCAAATCAAACCAAGTGAAAGCGGTGTTAGACCTGGCTAAGACTACATATAGCCGGTTAAGTCAACTGTATAGTGAAGGTGTCTTGCCTCAACAAAAATTGGATATGGCCCGGGCTGATCTGCGGCAGGCGCAAGCCGGATATGATGAAGTTATGAGCTATATCAACGACGCTACGGTAAAAGCGCCGATTGCCGGAGTCATTACTTCCAAATCCGTGGAAAAAGGCGAGATGGTCTCTTCCGGTATGCCATTGGTAACCATTACCAATCTACAGAATGTATGGGTTGATCTTAAGGTTCGAGAAAGTGCTATCAACCAATTTAAAGTTGGCGCCAAAGTTCCGGTACATGTCATCGGAGTGCCCCACAAAATATATAATGGCGTGATAACTTTTATCGCCTCCAAACCCAGTTATGCCACAGAGCGGGCGATACAGGAAAAGGGAGAAAAGGACATGGTGGCCTTTCAAGTGAAAATCAAACTGGACAATTCCGATAACTTGTTGAGGCCAGGAATGACTGCCGAAGTAAATCTCAAACCATAAGGTCTTAGATGAATTTCTAGGACAAAAGAATATTTTCGGCAAATAACAAGCAATATGTCCCGAAGTTATCTGCCGAAATAAAGTGATACACTTCGAATTAAATTTGATATAAATTGAAAGAAGGTAACTTTGGTCATGAATATCTTGCTTCAAGCCAGCAATCTGGGATTGCGCGGCAAGGGACATTACAATTGGCTGTTTAAAGATGTTAATCTGAAAATCGGTTCAGGGGACATCATAGTGATAAATGGAAATAGCGGTTCCGGAAAAAGTTTGCTCGGGGATATTCTTTGCGGTTTAAAAGAACCAAATCAGGGTTTTGTGGAAAGAAATGTACCGGTAGCGGTTGCTACCCAACACTTCACACTTTATAGAGACCTTACAGTAAAGGAAAATTTAGATTTTATATTTGCGATTCATAATAACCCAGCTGTGAATAAAACGGAAATTCTGAGTTTGACAGGCCTCGCCGGTTGGGAGAATACCAGAGCGGAAAGTCTTCCTGCGGGCTTAAGAAAAATGCTGCAAATCGCCTGCACGGTCGTTCAAAACACCCCCCTAGTTATTTTCGATGAGCCTACTTACGGGCTGGACCAGCCTTTAAGCATTTTGTTTTATCGGTTGGTTGAAACCCTTGCCAAGCAAAACCGCGGGATACTAATATTAGCCAACCAAAGGTTGAAGATAGCTGCGCTCACGGGAGTCTTTGAATTGGCCGACAATGGGCTCGTTGCAATCAGCCCGACAAATACCGTAAAAGAAAACGGATTCACTTATGAATCCGAGGGGGTGGGCTGATGAAAAGCAGATGGAGCCGGATAGGCGCTGTAATGCAAAAGGAATTCCTGCACGTATTTAGAGATAAAATTGTTTTTATGATTGCTTTTTTAGCTCCGATTGTATTAGGGGCATTGGTAGGTTTTTTATATATCGAGCAAAAAGTAACGAATTTACCGGTGGCGGTGTATGATCAGGATCAATCTGAACTAAGCCGGACAATCATCCGGGCGTTTTCCGATTCGGAACGTTTTAGGATTACCAATGTTTGTAACAGCTATCATGATGTTGAACGTCTGATGCAATCGGAAGAAGTATTTTCGGCGATTGTCATACCCCCCCATTTGCAACAAGATGTAAAGTCCGGGAAAGCCAGTGAAGTCGGGTTAATATTTAATGGTACCAATATTCTAACCATGAATACCTTGGCAAATGTTGCGGCGCAGGTGATACCGACCATATCCGGTGGTGTTACCATGAAAATCATCCAAGGTTATGGGGTACCGAAGCAGAAAGCCTACCAAGCTGTGACTGCTTTAAGTTTCAGATCCAGATACTGGTACAATCCTACCACCAGTTATTCAGTATTTATGTTATTAGGTCTCTTAGGAACAGTTATCCAACAAATCACTTTCTTGGGAGTGGCGCTCTCGTTTATTCGGGAAAAAGAATCCGGGACTTGGAGACATTTAGCTTCTTCCAAGCTAAGCACTTTCGAAATTTTATTGGGTAAACTATCGGTTTACTTCATAATCTATTGTATTGACGCGATAGTATTGTACGGCTTGGCCTTTAGTTATTTTGGGTTGCCGATGCGCGGAAATCCGTTATTGTTTTTAATTACGATTCTGTTATTTATCTTCGTCTTACTGGCAGTTGGAATGGCGATTTCGATTTTGACAAAATCAGCCGCCCAAGCAATTGAAATCTCGATGCTGGTTGCTGTGCCTTCTTTCTTAATTTCCGGATGGACGTGGCCCTACATCAGCATGCCGTTTCCAATTCAGATTTTATCGAAGATATTGCCTTTAACCCATTTTCTAGAAGCAATTCGTCGAATTGCATATTTAGGGGCGGGTCTGGATATTGTTTGGCCCAAGTTAGCCATTTTAGGGATCTTTAGTATCATATTCATTCCATTGACCGCTTTTGTTTTAAACCGGCAGATGCTTAAGCAAGATTCCTAAGCAAGTAAATGCTTAGGTGTTTTGCTTAAGGGGAATCAAATTTACCCAAAATTTACCTAATGGTCATCTTGTGTCAATGTTATTATAGTATTTATCATGGTATATTATAAACATACTTTTTTCATTACTCCCTCCCTTTTCTATATTTTGTGATAGACCCCGGATTGTGCCGGGGTCGTTTTATTTTTTAACAGGTTGTCATGAATAATTCAAGTTTGACTTTCAACCGGAACTATCGGCGTTTCAGATAATATTGCATGAATGGCATTGTACCTTCAAGTCCTATTTTTTCAGGACTTTTTTATTTACCGGTAATATTTAATCTAGGACACAAATATTAAAAAGTTTCCCAGTTGCGCTATGCCCAATGATCATGGATGCCGTATTAAATAAACTATCCCCTATGTGGCAGGGCGGCAAAATGATGTGGAAATCGACGGGGTTGCTGCCTTAATGTATTAGTTCACCATACAATGTCTTGTGGGCGGTAGGCATGGAAAACATTTAAGCAATTTAAGGCAATTGAACACGAAAACACGAAATGTCACGAAAAGAGGGATGCCGGTCAAGCTTGTTCTTCAAGGAAAATTAATTTCGTGTAATTTCGTGCTTTTCGTGGTTAACAAAATAGGCAAAAATCACCGCTGATAAGCCTAGTCACGTCATGTTATCAAAATAATCGGGGAGTTTAGTGTAAGAAAATATTTTTGGTGTGGCTTATTTCAGGTCTGATATGCCTATTTTATTATTTTCCCGCAGAGGCGCGAAGGCGCAGAGAACGAATAAATCAGAATGTTTATTGCCGCTATGGTTTATTTTTATAGTTTTGGCTTTATCAATGATATTGATTTTTAAATTCAGCGCCTCTGCGCCTCGGCGGAAGATAGGTATTCTTTTTGGCTTTAAAGCCTGTTAAACAGATATTCCAATCAACCATTCTTAATAAAATAGCCGAAAATAAAATTAATCCGAGCCAATGTTATGAATGTTTAGTTTGAATTTCATTTTTAACGCCGGAAGAATTATTTAGTGAAGAAAAAACTATTTCTGCGATGGATAAAATTATTTTTCCGCCTGAATCAATTCTTTCAGCCATAGAAAAAATTACTTCTATGATAGAAATAATTTTTTATTGAAAGAAAAAATTACTTCTGTGGCAGAAATAATTTTTTCTGGAGCCGGATCGATCGATCCGGTGTCAGAAAGAATCATTTTTGGAGTTGGATCGATCCTTTGTTCGAGAAAAGAGATTGTTTTTGGGGGTCGATGAACCCTCCGGACGCCAGAAAAAATTATTTTTGGGACTCAACTAATCCTTCGGACGACAAAATAAATTATTTCTGCGACTCAGGGGATTTGTTGGATGACAGAACAAATTATTTATGGCAGAAAAAAATTATTTC
>JAEZKW010000071.1 GCA_023415375.1 Bacillota bacterium | reverse complement strand
AAAATGATGTTCAAAGCGCCGCCTGCTCCCGAGGTCATGACGACATGATTGGCATTTAAAGTAAGACCGGTTCGATTATTTTGATAGGCGGCTATGGCCGAGCGGGTTTCCTCGTAACCTGCGTTACTCATGTATTTATGCATTCCGGGAATGGGGTGATTGGCTAATTCGCGTAAACCTTTTTGAAATGATTCCGGTGGTTCCAGATCGGGATTACCGAGGGAAAAATCATAAACCTTATCCGGACCGTAAATGCGGCGCAACCGATCGCCCTCTTCAAACATTTTCCGGACCATGGAGGAATGGTTTAGAGATTCACGCACTTTATCGGAGATAGACATGGATAAAACCCCCCTATAAAAATAGTTATTGGTTCCTTGTTATTGGTTATTGGTAATCTACTAAATTCGTGAACCGGGAGGAGAATCCTGCCAAAAAGATTGGAATTGGATCATTTACCGGAATGATCTTTCGTTGGCCCCTTTACAGTTTATCAAAGATAGGTTATAATTTATGATACACGTTCAGTGCCGAAGTGGTGGAACTGGCAGACGCGCAGCGTTCAGGGCGCTGTGTCCGCAAGGGCGTGCGGGTTCAAATCCCGCCTTCGGCACCAAACTAATATCCTCAATAGTTTTTGGGATTTTGCTAATAGATTGCTAATATTATTCTTCCAAAATAGCGCCTAATATTTGGGCGCTTTCTTTATTATTCTTTGGTGTCCCAAATTTAGGTATTCTACCTGGTTTTAATAAAGTTTGGGTAATGGCAATTCGTACTTCTTTCAATTTTTTTAGATGAAATACTATCCATACTACAGAAAACGAGGCAGCTTGTAAAAGCCGCCTCCGTCTGTAATAAATTATCCTTGTATTATTTAACTTGTTTCAAGACTGCCCTTGATTCTGGATTAATTTTAATTATTTCACCTTCGATATTATCAAGCCTTGTTTCCACAGAATTAAGGCGGTTATCCATACTTTTAAGAGTGACCTTTACATCGTCCATATCATTAACCAATCTTTTAACCGTTGGCTTTACAACATCCATATTCTCGGTCAAACCGTCAACTTTTTGTTCCAGCCGTTCCATTCTATTACGAAGGTCGTCTTGACCTTCGCCAAACGTCTGAAATTTAGATAATAAATCTTCAAGTAATACTGCTACTTTATTATCGTCCATAATATTGCTCCCTTTAAATTCCAGATAATAATTTCTACATTCAGAGTATTAATCCTTTAGATTTTCCAGTTCTTTTTTGAACAGTCCAATCATCAATTTTATTCTCGGGTGAATGTACATCAAATCAGTAAAGCACGCTTGGGAATAAGGCGTGTTAATGGGTTTTCTATTCAATTTTTGCTAACGGATTTGCCAACGGACTGACCATAATTAGTTAAAATTAGTTGGATTTTTTAACACCAAATAGCACATCAAAAAACTGGCCCAAATTATTGATACATAAGGTTTTATCCACTTTTACCATCTTTAGTAATTTGTCTATTGTCAAATCCCGCCTTCGGCACCATTTTTTATTTATAAATCCAGTAATGATAAGAGTCTGTAATTTCTAAAATACATAGCGGCTCAGGTGATTCCTATCACCTGAGCCGTTTCTTATCTGCGGTAGAGAAGAAAAGTTCTTTTTTGATTGTACTGACCAGAAAATTAATTTGTAGAAAAGTAATCAATATTTTAGCAGATAGTCCCATATAAAAGACAATTGATGATGCCGACGCAGATACTGAAAACGGATCATTTAAGAGACATGTAAACCAAAAGTCTCCTGCATTGCGATAGTGCTGGCAAGGATTATGATTCCCGGATCGATCAGTTTGCGATCGTCAGCTTTAAGTTCGTTGAAATGGTTGAGAAGGTCGGATATTTTTTGATGGTTGATGCTAAGCCGGGCGTGACCTAAACCCACATGGGAATCTTCAGAAATCCAATACTGCATACAATCGGGACCTCGATGATATAAAGTCTCGGTTGCCCTTTTTGATGTTTCCATACTTAAGTTTTCATGAGCTCCAAAAGCGCCAAAAATGCCGCACATAAAAATTCCTCCTAGATAATTCTCAATGGTCCTCCTCTTTTTATGCTTCAGACTTTGTATTCTAGCCGGACAATTCACTTCATGGAGAAAATATCGAAATTCCCATAAGGGTGGATTAATTTAAGATAAAATAGTATGATTAACAACGGAAACTTAAAATTTTAATAAAGGACGATATTGGATGGGGAAGTTATTTTGGAAACCGGGGACGTTACTGTACCCTGTACCTGTTGTATTGGTAAGCTGTGGGGATCTTCAAGGGGTTAAAAACATTATTACGATTGCTTGGGTTGGTACTGTAGCCTCCGATCCGGTTATGGTTTCAATTTCTGTAAGGCCGGAAAGATACTCTTATAACCTCATAAAAGATAGCGGAGAATTTGTGATCAATTTACCAAATCGTCATATGGTCCGAGCGGTTGATTTTTGCGGCGTAGTTTCTGGTAAGGATTATGACAAATTTGAAGCGACTGGCTTAACAGCGGTTGCGGCCCGGAATCTGAAATCGCCTATTATTGATGAGGCCCCGCTGGCGTTGGAGTGTAAAGTGAGTTCAATCACTGATTTAGGTTCTCACCACCTTTTTTTGGCGAGAGTGACAGGGATTCAGGTAGAAGAGGGGTTAATCGACCATAATGGCCGGTTAAATTTAGGGAAAGCTGATTTAATAAGTTATGTTCATGGTCACTATCGGACTCTGGCAGAGACCGTCGGCAGCTTTGGTTTTTCTGTTAAAAAACGCGGGAAAAAGTAACGATTCGCCGGGATTATGGCCAGGCTGCCAAAAACAATTCGACACGGAGGCACAGAGGGAAAAATCATATTAGATAGAGGATTCCATACAAGATCCTTTTTAATTTGAATGGATATAAAAAATGCCACCTTTTCAGGTGGCATTGATTAACTTAAAACTTAATATGATCTTCTTGATTGAAAACAATCGCGGCAGTAAACTGGTTTGTCACCGCTCGGTTGAAAAGGAACTTTAGTCGGTTTGCCGCATTCTGCACAAACTGCATCATAAAGTTGACGATCTCTACTTTGAAAACCGCCACGGCCTCCTCTACCGGATTGCGCTTTTTTGGCAGCTCGGCAAGCGGGACAACGACCAGGCTCATTGGTAAAGCCTTTGGATTCAAAAAATTCTTGTTCGCTGGCTGTAAAAATAAATTCTTGGCCACAATCTTTGCATGTTTTTGTTTTATCCTGAAACATAAAAAAACCTCACTTTTAGCCCTACGGGCCGATATTTTACCTTTCCCTGGACTATTCGGAGGCAATTCATTTCGGAATTTGCAAACCTTATTATCCTCAGTTTAGGTACAATTTTATAATACCATGAATCAAAGGAAATACAAGTACTATTTTTCGTATTGATTTAACGCAGGAAATGGCAAAAAAATGAAGAATTATGAATAAGATTTTGGATTGGAATGTATAAATATGGAACCCCATTGATTTAATGAGATAAATTAAAATTCGAACGCGCACACTGACTGGAGGGCTCATTATGAACGAAGCGAATCAAGCGCCCTGGGATTTTACAGGTAACGGTTATGTCATGCTATTTAAATTTCCCAAATCGTTTATTCTAGACCATGGCTTTTTGACTGAGCGATTTCGAAATGGGTTTTATGGAAATGTTGGGGCCATTGTGTTTGCTGATTACCAAACTTCCAACATGGGACCATATCAAGAATTGTTCTTTATACCCGGTAAGCTTCGCTATCAGCACCATAAGTTTTATACAATCTCAAGGAATTTTGTTTCCGGTGAGAAAGGGCTTGAAAATTCATTAAGCAATTGGGGGATACCAAAAGAAGGGGCCTCATTTCAGTTCACAAATAACGGGAAGGGCTTGGATACTCTAAAAGTAACCCAAAACGGGGTATCCGTTATTGATATTACGATCAAGTTTTCCCCAAAAGGCTGGGCTTTTCCTCTATGGACGTTTTTCCATCCATTACATATGATTCAACATTACACCGGGAAGAATTTTTATTTTAACCTCCATGGCAAAGGAAAAGGAAGATTTGCCGAAATTATGAAGGTTGATGTAAATCATGAGCTTTTTCCTAACTTTGCCTTTTTTAAACATGTAGCTATTATTCGAGTTACCAACTTTCATCTAAAATTGCCTCTTGCCAAAATGAAAGAAGGGTAATGCATTAAGAAATGTTTTCCCAAATACTAAAAGCCAGGATAGTATGGTTGGATTTTGCATAAATCACAAAAGGTTCTTCAGAGATTGCGGCAAATCATTAGGAAACCAAGAAACCAGAAATTTGAAAACCGTAGTTCAGAGACTGCGGTTTTTTGTTGATAATTAGGGGCTGGAACAGAGACGTAGGATGTACCCGTTTCCCATATATTTCTGGTACGTGACAATTACCAGATTGGTGGTTTTTTTTGTATATAGAAAAGACCTGCTAGGAAGCTTATAATAATTTCATAAAAGGAGGGGGTTTTTTGGAAGCCCAAAATAATTTGCCTAAAGTGGCTTATTTTTGCATGGAATATGGTCTTGATGCATCTTTTCGAACCTATGCTGGTGGACTTGGAATCCTGGCCGGAGATTACCTTAAGGGTGCAAAAGATCATGGCTACCCGATTGTTGGTATCGGTATCAAATGGAAACAAGGTTATACCGATCAAATGATTGATAAAGATGGCCGACCGTTTGATAGTTATCATAATTATCAATATGATTTTTTGAAAGATACCGGAATTAAAGTTGTTGTGCCAATCCGGAGACGGAATGTAGTTTGTAAGGTTTGGCTGGTCGATAATTTTGGCAATGCTCCGCTTTACTTGTTGGATACCGATCTGCCCGAGAATCAGGATGCCTGGATTACCGGGCAGTTATACGGATGGTTTGGCGAAGAGCGTATTGCTCAAGAAATGGTCTTGGGGATTGGCGGGGTAAAGGCATTGCGAGCCCTAGGTATTTCAGCGGATGTGTATCATTTTAACGAAGGTCATGCAGTCTTTGCTGGCTTCGAATTAATTCGAGAGAAACTGGAATGGGGATTGCACTATGATACAGCGGTAGCAGCAGTCCGTGAACAGATAGTTTTCACGACACATACCCCGATTATAGAAGGTAATGAGTCCCATGATCTTGACAGGCTCATGTATATGGGCGCCAATAATGGCTTATCGGTGGAACAAATGATCGAAATTGGCGGAAATCCTTTCAATATGACAATTGCGGCCTTGCACTTATCGAGAATTACCAATGCAGTCGCCGATTTGCATTGTCAAACCGCTAATAAAATGTGGTCCTATGTTTCTAACTGTTCACCCATTATCGGCATTACCAATGCAATTCATACACCAACTTGGGTTGATCCTGAGATGCTGAAGGCTGCCGCTGGAGAAGGACATTTATGGGAGCAGCATCAGAAAAATAAACAAAAACTGATTAACTTCATTAAAGAGAAAACAGGTGCCCAGCTTAATCCGGATATTTTACTCATTGGATTTTCAAGACGGGCCGCCGGGTATAAGCGGAGTGAATTTATCTTTAGCAGGCCGGAAATTGTATCTCCGTTATTGGAGAATGGTAAACTACAGATTGTCTTTTCCGGTAAAGCCCATCCCCTCGATGACGGTGGTAAAAAAGTCGTCGAAAATCTGGTGCACATGTCAAAACGCTATCCAAACGCTGTGGTATTCTTGGAAAACTACGATATGACCATTGGAAAAATGCTAACGACCGGCTCAGATGTTTGGTTGAACAATCCGCGGCGGCCCAAAGAAGCGAGTGGTACTTCAGGGATGAAGGCTGCTATGAATGGGGCCCTTAATTTGAGCATTCTGGATGGCTGGTGGCCTGAGGCATGTAGGCATGGAGTCAACGGATGGCAGTTTGGGGATGGATTTGAAAGTCACTCCGAGTTTGATCAGGATGAACATGATCTGGGTGCACTTTACCGGGTCTTACAAGAGGAAGTAATCCCCACCTATTATGATGACCGGGGAAAATGGCTTCAGATGATGCGTGAGAGTATCAATAATACACGCGAGACTTTTGCCGTTAAACGGATGCTGGATGATTATTATCAAAAGATGTATATTTGTAGGTAATTCACTGGTTTTATATTTAATTAATTCATTCAAATTCATTTTAACCGCTTAAAAAGCCGCTGTAGGGTTTCTACAGCGGTTTTTTATTTATACGGGATATTCCAAATTGACAAACTCATATTTTGAAAGTGATACAATAAAAAGTATAATTAAGCAGGGAAATGCCAGTAAAAGGTGGAATTAAAATATAAACTGAAATATGGAGTGAAATCGAATGGACTTGAAATTAGACTTATCAAAGGTTGAAGTACATGGTAAACAAACTTGGAGGGCAATAGCTTATCGCCAAGGTAAAGAATTTGTTGGATATGGGCATACCAGTGATGATGCCATTCATGATTTGATGGAAAAAAATGTAGGAAAAATTATTTTTCCTGAATGACATGGAATTGGTATGGAAGAAATATATAGTTTATTTAAAACTTCTACCATTAATTTTTACAGCTTTCCCCTAATCGTCCCGGGAAAGCTTTTTTTGTTTCTGTAAATCTGCTAATCGGTTTTAGAACATTTTGTTCTAACATTAATATTTTGATATTCCGGGCTAAAATATTATGATTGATTAAAGGGTGCCTTTCGTGGTTGGTTATTCTTTTAAATACCTAAAATCTTTTATGAGCCACGGAAATCACGAAATACACGAAATTCTTTCAATGACCTCCGGTTTTATTCCGGTAGTCGATGACTTCGAACAAAAGACTACTGTCTTTATTCCAAAACCATTTTTTCCCGAACGACTTGGGTAATTTCCCAAATGACTTAGGAGATTTCCCGAACGACTTAGGAGATTTCCCAAACGACTTGGGTAATTTCCCGAATGACTTAGGAGATTTCCCGAACGACTTGGGTAATTTCCCGAATGACTTAAGAGATTCCTCGAACGGCTTGGGAGGCTTTCCGGATGATTTGGGGAATTTCCTGAATGGCTCGGGGGATTTATCAGAGGTTTGTAAACTTATTTTAAATATATCAGTTTCGTTTCAAAACTTAAAATAAGAGAAGGGAATTCCCGCGATTTTTTGTAACCGTTCTCTATACCCACTTCGAATTCTCTTTACAATTTATATTTTATCCTATAAAATGGAAGCAACGTGAATAAATATAAACAAATTGGAACAAAAACGAACGATAGAGAGGAGCCTTATATGTTCATTGAAGAGCGCCATCAGCATATTTTGGAATTACTTCAGGCCAAAGGACGGGTCGAAGTTAGCGAACTTAGTAAGACTTTTCAGATTTCGGAAGACTCAATACGGCGGGATTTGCGTCTTATGGAGGAAAAAGGACTATTAACACGAACGTATGGCGGGGCCATCCTTCCGGAACAGGTTAGTCTGGCTTTATCCTATCGGGAACGGCAGGAAATCAATACTGAAGTTAAAACCGCTATTGCTAAATTGGCAGTTGCAGCAATTAAAAATAACGATACCATCTTGCTCGATGGTTCCTCCACAGTGGCTGAAATGGTCCCTTTTCTAAACCATATTTCCGGGCTGACCGTTATTACTAATTCGATAGCCATTGCCCATGATGTATTGCACTTTACCACCAATTGTCAGCTGATTATGATTGGCGGCTTGGTTGAACGGGAGAGTTTTAATGCCATTAGTATTGATACTCTCAAAACAATTCAAGGTTTGACAGTGGATAAAACTTTTACCGGACCCTGCAGTATTTCTTCGGAATGGGGTTTATCCACCACAACCTTTGATGAAGCAGCCATTAAAAGAGCCATGATCGAGGCAGCCAAGGAAGTTTATGTTTTAGTAGAAAGCAATAAATTTGGACATCGTTCGCTGGCTAATATTGGGCCCCTTAAACCGCAATATCATTTTATTACTGATCATGTGACAGCTGGTATAGATAGTTTGTTTCAACAGTTAATCAATCAAGGAATCCAAATAGAAGTCACCGATTGTCTCAATTATGGGGATTCAAACTCCGATAGTCATCGAGTTTAAATAAAAAGGAGAAAAATCATGGCAATCGAACTCAAGTCTTCCAGTTTTATTCAGTCATTTAAAAAATTATACGGTAATACCCGTGTATCGGTTATTTTTGAGCCACTTTGGGGGATTCCGTATTCTCTATATACATTTTATTTTGGTCTTTATATGAAAAACCAAGGTATCAGTGACCAGCAAATTGGTTTTTTGATTGCGATCGGATTTATTGCCAGTATAGGATTTTCGGCAATTGCCGGTGTGGTTACTGATATGATGGGCCGCCGTAGAACAACCTTGATATTTGACCTGATTTCCTGGCCTTTGGCAATCGCGATTTATTTAGTCAGTAATAATTTTTGGTTATTTGCAATCGCTCAGGTGATTAATAGTTTATCAAAGATTACTGCTGTTTCCTGGAATCTGATGTTGATTGAAGATGCGGTCCCGGAACAACAAGTGACAGCCTATAATCTAATCAATACCATCAACATTTCGGTCGGTATTTTTACACCGTTGGCCGGTATTATTGTAAAAGAGTTGGGAATTCTTTCCGGAGAACGTATTTTATTGGGTTTTGCCGTTGTTAGCATGACTATTATGATGCTCTGTAGAAATTATTATTATCGCGAAACTGCAGTCGGGCAACAAATTTTACATCAGCGGAATCACGAGTCGCACCAGCAGAAAAGCAGGCTTAATATGACTTTTTTCAAAACGCTTTTACACGAGCCTATGGTTTTAACGGTACTATGCTGTAGTGTTCTTTTTAACGCCTATATTCCGATTGGTACTTTTTCAAGTCTTTATTATGCGCCCTTTCTAACCGAGGTTCTTAAACTTGATAAATCTGCAATTGCTGTTTTGGGTGGAGTAAATGCCGCCGTCATGTTTGTGATATTTGTTATAGTTATACCTCGATGTACCCATTTAAACCGTTACTTACTCATGGCAGGCGGAGCGTTATTACAGATTACATCACTGGTATTATTTATTACGCTACCTGCAGGCAGTTTTATGATTGTATCTCTTTGTGTGGTTATTTTTGCTATCGGATATGGTCTTTCAAAACCCTTTATTGATGCAGTTTTGGCTGAAGTGACTTCCGGTACCGAAAGAGCAGCGATTTTTGCCATTCATAACACGGCTGTGGCTATTTTCAGTGCAATTTTTGGTTTCATGTCCGGATTTCTATACAGCCTCAGTCCGGCTCTACTTTATATGTTGTCTATCGGGATATTGGTTGTCTGCATGGGCATGTTAACTTGGTTGGGAATATTGAGACGACGAAAACCCATCGTAACAATGATCAATAACTGAAAGGCAAAAAAACATTTAAAAAGATTACCGGTTCCACCGATATTTATCAAAGTAAGTTAACCTGAGCCCCAAGGAGAAATAGAGACAAACGATGATTAAAAAACAAACGCTCATTGTAGTATTACTATCTTTGGTATTGATGGGGATATGTCATAATGCAAGCTACGCTCAAAATGTCGAAGAGAAAGCAAGTGTCCCTTCATCTGATGAGCAGAATATTGTTGCTGAACTCGATAAATCATATGGATGGCAGAATTGGATACAGGCTATGACTCTTGAAAGGAAAACCTTTGATGGAAAAGATGCGTTCGGTTTTCATATAAAGCCGGCGTGGCGCTGGAACCGGTTTGAGGGTACCTTTGACTTGGCCTTTTCCCAAAATCCCTGGAATAATGGCGAGTGGCAATGGGGAACTCCCACGCCGGTCACAAAATCAGGAATCCCCAATTTTGTGGATAGCTTTGCTTATCATGGCAATTGGCTGGAGCTCAATTATAAAACAATAGCGGATATCGATTACGGGTACGGATTACTGATTAATGACTATCATCCCCTCAATCCGTATCATGGTTTTTCAATAAACTTTACCCCCAATGAGACAACCCATTTGAGCTATGTTGCATCCGGGGAAGTATTTTATCTGGCGCCTTTTGAGAAAAATGAGTATGCGCGGTTACAAGTATTGCATATCGACCAATCTTTGAATACTGCGGGACTTCATTGGCAGTTGGGCTTAACGGGCCTTCACGATAGTTACCCTAATTTAGCCTCCGGTCAATATCCCACGGGCGGATTTTCCTATGACATTAGTCTGGGCAATGTGATTTGGTGCGCGCCTTTTTGGGAGTCTGCAGTGTTTGAGAATTATGGAAGGGCTGAAATGGCTGGCGTTAAGGGAAGGCTTGGATTGGTAAGTTATCAAATCGGCGGATTTCATACAAAAGGAAAGTTTGTAGCCGACTACTTTGGCGGAAGGTATGAGGATTTGAAATGGAACTCCTTCAACAATAATGGAAAAGAGGGGCTTATTTCCCTAGATAGTATCGGCACCGAATCCCGTAATGGCATTATGGGAGAGTTGTGGGTGGAAGTCAACCCCTGGCTTATTTTGAGTGTTACGCATATTGACGACTTTGAAAGTCCGACAGTTTATTGTCTAAAGGGAAAAATTGAACGACTGGGCCTGGAATATGGCTTTTCAATCTATGATCAAAAAAAGAATGTATATGATTATGACTGGTTTATCCGGGATGATGACGGCACTTGGAGTTATCTGTGTCATTATTACCGGGACCTTGACAACAGTTCTCGCTATGATTTTGAGGTAGGATACAAATTTTAGATTCATTTTGCTCAATTTACATTATCCGTATATTCTTGCAGGAAGATGCATATCTCTAGCGAATAGAACAGACGAGATTTTCCAATTATTTATTGAACTTTGCATCAAATTTTGGAGGCGCAAACCATGTCTAATCAAATAAAATTAGATCTATCGAAAACCAAACCTTTCATAGGCGAACATGAAGTAAACATGCTCCAGGGGCAAGTGAAATTAGCCCACGAGATGTTGCACCAAAAAACCGGCCCGGGAAATGATTTTCTGGGATGGGTCGAATTACCGGTGGGTTATGATAAGCAAGAGTTCCAAGCGGTGATTAAGGCAGCGGAGCAGATTAGAAAAGATTCCCAGGTTTTAGTGGTCATCGGGATCGGAGGGTCATATCTTGGTGCGCGGGCTGCCATTGATCTACTAAACCACACCTTTTATAATCAACTCAGTGATGAAAAACGCAGAAACCCTCAAATTTTATATTTAGGAAATACCATTAGCCCAACTTATACCGCAGAATTACTCGATCTCTTAGCGGACAAGGATTTCTCAGTCAACGTAATTTCCAAATCGGGGACAACGACTGAACCAGCCATTGCTTTTCGCTTAATCAAGGAATTGCTGGTTAAAAAATATGGGCAGGCAGGAGCGAAGGCCCGAATTTACGCGACAACCGACAAAGCCAGAGGTGCTTTAAAGAAAACCGCTATTTCTGAAGGGTATACTCAATTTGTGATTCCCGATGATGTTGGCGGCCGATATTCGGTATTAACCCCGGTCGGATTATTGCCGATCGCTGCCAGCGGAATCAATATTCAGGAGATTATGGACGGTGCGACCGACGGTTACCGGGAATATCAAGACCCATCTTTAGAAAAAAATCCCGCTTATCAGTATGCGGCGGCCCGAACCGCTTTGTATCGTAAAGGAAAAACCACCGAAATTATGGTAAATTACGAACCGGGGCTGCATTATTTCGCAGAGTGGTGGAAACAGTTATACGGAGAAAGTGAAGGAAAAGACCAAAAAGGAATTTTCCCAGCAGCTTGTGATTTTTCAACAGACCTTCATTCTATGGGCCAATATATTCAGGACGGACGAAGAGATCTGCTGGAGACGGTTTTATGGGTCGAAAAACCCCGCCGCTCGGTCATCATTCCTGATGATCCCGCCAATATTGACGGGCTAAATTTCTTGAGCGGCAAAACCATGGAGTATGTTAATCAAAAGGCTTTCGAAGGGACGCTCCTTGCCCATAACGATGGCGGAGTCCCCAATATGGTCGTAAAAATCCCAGAAATCGCTCCTTACAGCTTTGGAAAACTAGTCTATTTCTTTGAAAAAGCCTGTGGAATCAGCGGCTATTTGAATGCGGTCAATCCTTTCGACCAACCCGGCGTGGAAGCTTACAAAAAGAACATGTTTGCTCTACTAGGTAAACCGGGTTACGAGGCGGAAAAAGCCAAATTAGAGGAGAGATTGTAATTAACATTATAATTAGCCGCAAAGTGCGCGCGCGCGCTATTAAAATTTGTGGAGAATTATTGTTATGGATTTGTTTATATTTAATGATGCAAGTTTTTGTTACTACGGTACAGGGCTTTGTTTATCGGCTACAATGGGCTATTTCTCATCATACTGAGATGAGTCCGAGTCAAATGCAGGCTATGCTCGATAAAAATGTCCTTATTATGCTGATAATCAGTGCCCTGTTGTCTCTTTTTATCTACTGGATGGTTTTTAAGGCAAAACAAAAGAACTTATGGACTTATTGTCATTTTTCAAAACCGCGGATGTCTGTTATACTACTTGCCATCTTACTCGGGCTCTCTTTTAATCTGCTCTTTCTGATGTTTGATGTCATAACTTCTTTTGACCGACTATTTCCCGATTATGGCCAAGTTGTGGAACCATTGCTAAGCGGAGGCTTTGGCCTTACAATCATGATTGCCGGAATTATCATCCCGGTTTTTGAGGAAATCCTCTTTAGAGGGATTGTATTTAACCGTTTAAAGACATGCCTTCCCTTGACTGCCGCTTTATGGTTACAAGGGTTTCTTTTTGGGGCATATCATTTAAATATATTACAAGGAATCTATGGAATGATCTTGGG
The DNA here is from genome assembly GCA_023415375.1 of Bacillota bacterium. Taxonomy (GTDB): domain Bacteria; phylum Bacillota; class UBA4882; order UBA8346; family UBA8346; genus UBA8346. The sequence goes on along the minus strand of JAEZKW010000071.1, from coordinate 9,425 downwards.
TATCTTGGCAGCCTTGGTTTATGAGTGGTTTCAATCGATATGGGTGCCGATAGCGGTTCATGCAGCTTTTAATTCGATCAGCATTTTCATTAGCAGGATTAATAATATCGAATTCATTTTTCGATATGGAATTCTGTTTCTAATTGGGAGCGGGATTTTGTTAGGTTCTACTTTATATTTATTATGGAAGCGTCGTTGTTTGATAATAGGACTCAATGATCCAACTAATTTGCCCGGACCTGCTTGAACCAGTGAAGAAAGCGGCAACCCTAAAGATAAAGATTGATCGGGGTTGCCGCTTTTTTGAAACCATAAAGAACGAATACAAAAGCTCTGTTTGCTAAAGTATCTTGCTCAGAAACTGTCTGGTCCGTTCGTTTTTTGCGTTATTAAATACATCAGATGGAGTACCTTCCTCTAAAATTTGGCCTTCATCCATAAATAATACGCGATGTCCGACTTCTCTGGCAAATCCCATTTCATGGGTGACCACGGCCATTGTCATTCCCTCATGGGCCAAATTTTTCATGACATCCAACACTTCTTGAATCATTTCGGGGTCGAGCGCAGAAGTAGGTTCGTCAAATAACAAAACCTTAGGCCGCATTGCTAAAGCACGTGCAATTGCTATGCGCTGTTGTTGGCCGCCGGATAAATGATCAGGATAAGCACTGGCCTTATGACGCAAGCCAACCCGATCTAATAACTCAAGGGCACGGGAATCCGCTTCTTCCTGGCTTAAGCCTCTCACTTTCAGCGGAGCAATTGTGATATTTTCCAAAGCCGTTTTATGGGGAAAAAGATTAAAACGTTGAAAAACCATACCGACTTCAGCACGAACTTCATTGACGTCAATTAATGCCTGATCGGATACATCGACACCTTCAATAAAAATGTGGCCGCTGCTGGGTTTTTCGAGCAGGTTTAAGCATCGGAGGAAAGTGCTCTTTCCGGAACCGCTAGGTCCGATGATACATACAACTTCGCCCTGTTTTATCTGGGTGGAGATTCCTTTTAAAACATGAAGATGACGGAAACGTTTATGCAGGTCTTCTACTTTAATCACTGACCTTAAACCTCCTCTCCAGTTTAGCGACAATGCGGGTAAAGGGAATTGTCATGATTAAGAATATGATACCGACTTCAAGCCAGGTTTCGGTTGGACGATACGAGCGGGTTACAATAACTTGGGCTTTGCGGACCAATTCTTCCATACCGATAACCGATACCAATGAAGAATCCTTTAACATGGCAATGAATTCATTTCCCAGAGGTGGAATTACCCGCTTTATAGCCTGGGGTAAGACAATATGACTCATTGCCTGGCGATAGGTCATACCCAGGGATCGGGCAGCTTCCATTTGACCCTTGTCGATGGATTGAATACCGGCCCGGACAATTTCGGCTACATAGGCTCCGCTGTTGATACTAAGGGCAACCAACGCAGATACGAAAGGATTAATCGGTATTGGTTGCCCATTATTAAAGAGAGCACCCAATATCGGCGGAGTACCAAAATGAATCATGAAAATTTGAACCAGTAAAGGTGTACCCCGGATAAAATCAACATAAATACCGGCAATCAAATTGACCAATCTATTATTAAGTACCCTGGCCACTCCAGTGAAAGTACCAATAAGTATCCCGATAAATTCGGCTGTTATTGTCAGAAACAGTGTCATTAAAGCGCCCAACAATAGGTTTGGCAGACTTAACCACATGTAGTAAAGAGAAGTTTCCGACATGGAGAGATCTAAGGAATTTTCCCCTGGATCCAGGGTTAACGTCTTTTTCTCGTTTCGAAATTTTGATTTACGTAACTCGATTTCATGTGTACCAGGAGTTAATCCTTTGATGGTACATGGGGAATATTGATGGATGAATTTCCCATCCACATAAACACTGGCGCCGACTGGATCGGAAGTAATTTTTAAACTGGCTTCCTTTCCGGTTGCCGCCTTTATCTCACTCAGGCATCCGAATATGAGGGCGATTGTCAAAAATAAACATAAAAAGTATTTGTTTTTCACGATTGACATCCCTTTATTACAAAATAACAATCTCTTGACAGACACAGGGAATGGCCAAAACAGAGAAGCTTTTGGCCATTCCTCAAAATGATTACAAATTATTTTGCAGATTTATATTTAGCAACCAGAGCATCCAATTTGCCGTTCTTTTTGAGGGCTTCGATTGCCTTATTGATAGTAGCGATTAGTTTTTCATTATCCTTGCGGATACCGATTCCGTAATCTTCTTTATCGATTTTTTCGATTTCTACGACCTTAAGGCCTTTACTGTTTTTCACTGCATCGAAAGCTACCAAATCATCCATAACGGCGGCATCGGCATTATTGTTTAACAATTCTTGAACAGCTTGAGGGTTGGTATCAAAACGCTTCATCTTAACATCTTTGATCTTGCTGGCAAACAAGTCACCGGTGGTGCCATTTTGGACTGTTACAGTTTTTCCAATAAGGTCATCCGGGGCTTTTACAGTGGTGTTGTCACTTTTTACAACAATGGCCTGTTTAATGGAGAAATAAGGAGTGGAGAAGGCGATTTGTTTTTTACGTTCGGCGGTGATGGTCATGGCTGAAATCAAACAGTCATAATTACCATTCATTAAGCCTGGAACAATACCATCCCAACCGATGTTCATTAACTTGAGTTCCATACCGGCTTGAGCAGCAACTAGGCGAATCAGATCCATGTCAAAGCCAACGAAGTTACCATTTTTGTCAATGGTTTCGAAAGGAGCATAAGTAGCATCAGTACCAACCCGTAACACGGGTTTTGCGGCTAGTCCCATACTGGCGACGAGCAGAACCACTAGAATAACTGCTAACCATGTAAATCTTTTCATTCAAAATACCCCCATGATCTTTTATTAATGTTTCAATTATATAACAACAAACCCCGATATGCAAAGCATTTGCGTGTTCTTAATAAAAAAATCACAAGAAAATGACAAGGGGTTTTCACTGGATGAAAATATGGTCGCAATACCTTACTTCTTTCGTACAAAAAACTATAAATCGAGGATGAGGCAGTATAAAAGTGCTTTAAAATCAATGAGATATACAATATATTGCTTCAAATAAATAAGCAAATGTGCATATACTGTATATCTCTATTAATAAATTTCTATGAGACAGCCACTATCGATAAGCTCTCTTTTGAATAGCATTCATTCTTTAAACTACCACAATTATTTAGCAGCTTTATATTTAGCTACCAAAGCATCTAATTTTCCATTCTTTTTAAGAGTTTCGATCGCCTTATTGATTTTGGCGATTAGCTGTTCGTTATCTTTGCGAATGCCAATTCCGTAATCCTCTTTTTCGACCTTTTCGATCTCAATCGCTTTCAAGCCCTTGCTATTTTTTACAACATCGTAAGCAACCAAGTCATCCATCATGGCGGCATCGGCGTTGTTATTTAATAGTTCTTGAATAGCCTGGGGGTTGGTATCAAAGCGCTTCATCTTTACATCTTTAATCTTGCTGGCAAATAAGTCTCCCGTAGTGCCGTTTTGGACGGTAACAGTTTTTCCAATGAGGTCATCAGGTGTTTTAACGGTGGTATTATTGACCTTTACAACGATTGTTTGTTTATTTGAAAAATAGGGGATCGAAAAAGCGATTTGCTTCTTCCGCTCCGGGGTTATAGTCATTGCCGCGATGATACAGTCATAATTACCATTCATCAAACCGGGGATAATACCATCCCAACTAACGTTCATCATTTTGAGCTGCATTCCCGCCTGAGCAGCAACCAGGCGAATCAGATCCATGTCGAAACCTACGAAGTTGCCCTTTTGATCAATGGTCTCGAATGGGGCGTAGGTCGCCTCGGTAGCGACGCGCAGGACTGGTTTGGCGGCAAGGGCCATTGTTGAAACTAAAATAAAAATTAAAACAATGATCACCCATGAATATTTTTTCATCTATAAATACCTCCAAAAATATTTTTACAGTTTCAATTATATAATAGAAGTCCAGGTGATGCAAAGTATTAACAAAAAAGCCATCAAAAGAAAATGTTGTTTTTAATAAATCTAAACGAATAATTATTCGTTTAGGAATAAATATACTTCCCTGAATAAATATACACGATTCTAGAATGACAAAAATACTATTCACAGGTTGTGTTATAATGATTTTGAAAATTAATATTTAGGGAAGACTAACATTTATTAATCGTAAAGGATGGTTTTATATTTGGATACCTCAACTCTCGTAGAGAATAAGTCGCAAAGTGTTAAAGTGGCGGAATTACAGGACATTCTAACTATAAATGAAAAATTGATGGGAATATTAGTCGATGGTCATAGCGCAATTGATGAAATGTGCGATCACTTAATAAACGCGGGAGGTAAACGCCTCAGGCCTTTATTGGTTTTATATAGTGGTCTCCTGTTTTCCGGGCCCAAGGAAATCTTGTTACAGGCTGCAGCAGCAGCGGAATTAGTCCATATGGCCTCTTTAGTCCATGATGACATAATCGACGAGTCGAATGTGAGGCGAAATCGGCCTTCGCTTAATAAGCTTTGGGGTAACAGGTCCGCGGTTCTCGGCGGGGATTATTTATTTGCTAAAGCCTTCAGTGTATTAGCAGAAAATCATTTAATCAGAAGTTTGAATTTGACTGTCGAAGCCATACAAGAGATGTGCCAGGGAGAGATTGATCAGGCTGGCGCCTGCTTTAATCTTGGACTCGATGTAGAGCAATATTACCAGCGAATTACCAAAAAAACTGCCGTTTTACTTCAATGCTCTTGTAAATCAGGGGCGATTATCGGCGGGGCAAGCGAAACTCAGACAGAGCAGATAGCTGCTTACGGGCTAAACTTAGGATTGGCTTTTCAAATTGTTGACGATATCCTAGATTTTTACGGGGATTCCCAAGTGATGGGGAAACCAAAACATGAAGATTTGGTCCAAGGCAATTTAACCTTGCCAATCATGTTGCTTTTAAAACACCCGGTACACGGTAAATGGATTAAGGATTTGATTGAGCATAGGCGATTTCAAGCTGAGGAATTGGAACGGGTAGACTCAATATTGATCGAAACCGGGGTTATTCAAAAGTCATTTGAAATTGCAACCTCATATATTGAGGATGCCAAACAAAACCTGCGTGGTTTGCCAGAGAATCGGTACCGCGACTTTTTAATGGATATAGCGGATAAATTGAAAATGCGGGCCCATTAAGGGGGCAATGTCGTCAGGTTAAGTTGCCGATAATTGCTATTGGCTATCCGATGATTGCCAACCCGCGTGTTAAAACACACGGCTGCTATAAAGCAAACCCTATGAATGGGGTTAAAACCAAAAATCACAACTTGTCAAATTTTTTTGATCCGGTTTTAACTGGATGGTACTTAATCAGCCGTGTGTGCGTGTTCAAAGAACACGATTAACCCGCGGATTGATAACGAAGCATTTAGTATACATTTTCCATTTTGCGTTAGCTTAACCTGATGACATTGATTAAGGGGCCCTCTTAAAAGAAAATTTATTGATGGGGATATACAATATGGGCGCAAGCGCATTTGCTTATTCGCCGGAACAATATATTGCATATCTGATATGTTTTCATACCTCTTGATTTTAAAGGACTTTTGAGACAGCCCCATAAAATAAATTAATAAACTAAAAAGAAGGAATATAAAAGCTTGTAGCGAACACTTACTTAATTAAGTTAATAAAGTTTTAAGCAGGCAGGGTGTGAATCATTTTGGAAAGAACCGCCGGGAATCAAGGAACTATTAAAGAAAATAACCAACAACTAATTATCGATACTCTTGTAAAAAATGGCGCCACTTCAAGAGCTGAATTGGCTAAAACTTTAAAACTAAGCGCACCCAGTGTATCCAAGAATATCAATGATTTAATAAAGAAACAAATTCTCATCGAAATCGGTGAAGGTGATTCGATCGGCGGTCGAAGGCCGATTTTGGTCCAATTCAATTATAATTATGGCTATATTATTGGCGTTGACATGAGCGGTCAGGATTTAAAAATCGCTCTTGCCAATTTAAAAAGTGAAATGATTGAACTTCGAACGATTGATATTGCGAGCGTAAATATAGGCAAACAAATACTAGATATTATCGCTGAAAACATTTTTGATATCTTCGAGAAGAATAATTTAGAAATCCAACAATTATTAGTCATTGCCATCGGCTTCCCGGGAATTATCGAGGATACCGGCCGGGTTATAGCCCTTCCGATGTGGTTGTACCTTTGGGAGGATTTAAATATTAAGGAAGAGCTGCGAAAGAGATTTAACGTAGAGATCATCTTTAAAAATGATATTAATTTAGCCGCTTTAGGTGAAAACTGCTATGGAGCTGGTAAAGATTATAAAAATTTGGTATATGTAAGTATTGACATTGGTGTGGGCGCTGGAGTCATTCTAAATAACACTCTTTATGAAGGAATAAGGCTTGCAGCCGGTGAGATTGGATACTTTGCCTTGGATATAACCGACGCTCAGCATAATCATCAAAGTGTAGGTCCCTTTGAATCGCGGGTTGGTATTCCGGCAATTATTGAAAACATCAAAAAAGCAGTCCAAGGGGGGCGGAGTTCCCAAATCACCGATTTCGTCGGCAGTGATATAAGCCGTATTAATATAAAAATCATTAAAAAGGCAATTCAGTATAAAGATCCTTTAGTGATTGAAGAAATGGAGCAAATAGTCAATACTCTGGGAGTTATATTATCGAATATCATTATTTTATTAGACTTGGATTTAATTGTCTTGGGCGGAAAATTAATGGATTTGGGCTATGATTTCATTACCCCGCTTAATAAAATCGTCTCCCGGATTGTGCCATTTGATGTTCGGGTAAGATCGTCGGCTTTGGAACAAAATGCTATTATTTACGGAGCATTTACGATAGCCTTGGATTATATCCATAAAAATATTTTAAAAGAATAAATGCCATTCACGGTATTTTTTTAAGTGAACTTACTTAATTAATAAAATAAAGAAACTTTTTTTACGTGAATTTACCAAAAATTTGTGGCAAAGGAGAATGTGTATTGAGAGAACTCCATCATGAGGATACTGGGTATACGGTTGGAATCGATATCGGAGGGACAAAGGTTCTCGTTGCAATTGCCGATGATGAGGGCAATGTGATATTCAAAGAAAAAGCAAAATCCTCTCCCGATGTCCAGAAAATCATAAACGCCCTTGACTGTTTTCTTCAAAAGATGAATATTCCCCATCACGAAATTCACGGGATCGGTGTTGGAGTTCCCGGTGTAGTCAATAGCGAGGAAGGGATTGTCATGGATTCCCCTTCTTTAAAATGGAATCATTTAAATTTGAAAGATATATTCAATCAACATTTTCGTGCTCCTATTGTGATTCGAAATGATGTTAATCAGGCCCTTTTCGGCGAAAGATGCTTTGGGGGTTATGACAGCGATAATATTTTTTACGTTGCCATTGGTACCGGAGTGGGAAGCGCAATTGTTTCCAACGGTCGGATTATTGAAGGAGCAAGATATGCCGCAGGTGAAGTTGGGTATTTTATAGATAGGAACGATGTGACACCGGGTAGGGTCAATAATAGACTAGAGTTTGGAACATTCGAACGTAAAACTTCCGGAACTGCTTTGACACAAAAAGGACTCGAACTGGGCTATTCTCCCCAAGAGTTGTTTATGCAATTTCGCAATAACAATCCCCAAGTTGGACCGGTGATTGAAGAATATACACTCGAGCTCTCGATCATGATTGCCAATGGGGTCAGTTTGTTAAATCCGGAGTTAGTGATAATCGGCGGGGGTGTTGCCCAATCTCTCGATTGCATCATCGATAAAATAAGAGAACATGTAGCCAATTTTACGCCGATTTCTACACAAATCGAGTTATCGAAGTTAGGAGGTGAAGCAGGAGCATTAGGAGGAATTGCTTACTTTTGTAGACAACAAAATGATTAATGTGTAATTTTGGCTCGGGGTTATAATTACCCGGTGGCCTTGGAAGCCGGTCTTAAATTACAGGAATCAGCATACATCCGGGCTAAATCATTTTCAGGGGCCGATTTTCAACATGGTCCTTTGGCGGTTACCCAAACAGGGATTCCGTTTATCGTCTTTAAAGCGTCCGGACCAAGTTACCAGGGGTTGGATTGGTTGGATCATGACATAGCGGCCAAGGGTGGAGATATGACAGTCTTTTCGTCGGAAGCGGCTGAACCGGAAGGAGACTCAAGCCGAAGGGTGATTAAAGTTCCGTACTGCCAGGAATGGCTTTCTCCGTTTGTTTTTACGGTGATTAGTCAGTTGTTGGCTTATCATACAGCTGGAATCCGAGGGATCAACCCCAATGCTCCCAGATGGCTTCATAAGGTAACGGCGACAAAGTAGATTTTGGCGTTTACGGGCGTGATCACAACTTTTTCATCAATCGGAGCAGGCGGCAACATCTATAATAAAACCAAGCTGAGGAGCCGCCTGTATTTAGTAATGATTCCGATGTTGGGCGGTTCTCGTTCGTTAGCGCTTTGGCATCCGAAAGGTACATAGCCAGTAAACCCTGGATAACGGTCTGGTGAAACTTGGGAAAACGTAAAACAGCACTATTTTCGCAGGATTTGCTAATAAAGATTGTTAAACGCTGTTGGCACTGCTGAAGGTTTTGGTAGTAATTGGTAAAATTTAAATCACCCATTGCTCGGTCTTCCTGGGCATCGATGAAGTAATCCAATAAGATGTGTAAACCATCGATCCAGGGAAAATAAGCGGAATCAATTTGAACGATTTCTTCCGCGCTAAGTGACTGTGAGGCCCCGGCATCGACCGATGCTGAAGCCGCTAATAGGAAAATCCCTAATGTTGATCCGGTAGCCGCGGAGAATTCCGACCATGAAATTTCCGGGTATTGATTTTGATAGGTATGGGCCCATTGTTTAAGCTTATCTTCTCTAATAGCTTTGTTTATATGCTTGATAGCCTGTAAATCAGTATATAACTGGACTTGTTTTTTCAGGCTTGGGATAATGAGTGGGAGTGCAGGTAATTTTAATAATTGGGTCCGACATTCTCTCACTAATAGCCCTAAATATCCCAGGTCGTTTTGATAGGGATAATACCGATAGTAATCGTGAAGCTCTTCCTCTGGATCAGCTGCATCGGAAAGGGCCAGGTGTAATTGACGGAAAGAATGCTCATCTTCAACACCGGCCCGGTCGCAAAGATTATCCAGATAATCGCTGATTGTCTGAAAAGCGACGATGAAACGTACAAGGTTTTCTGGACTAGAGACCCCCGGATACAATGAGTAAATGCTGCCGCCTTGAGCATGAAATTTTTTAGCGGCAATACTTGCTAAGGCCTGTTGCCTAAGCTCAGGATCGGGTATTTTTTCCGCAAAGTAAGTCCAGCGGGTCAATTCTTGGC
>JAEZKW010000014.1 GCA_023415375.1 Bacillota bacterium | reverse complement strand
TATTGGACTTTGTCAGCCATAGTCCCGAATAAACTCTGGCTCTCCTCATAAGGTCTTAGACTTATCACTGCTTTTCCCATTTCCAGCGCTTTTTTAATCAAATCAATATTTTTATGATTGATCATTCCAACAGGGTAACCAGCATCGATTACTTCACGGCTTTGGATTATTTTGGCCTCTGCTTTTTGTAAGGTGTCGTCATCAATCATTTCGAATGCTTTTGCCGTTACCATTTCGATGCCCAAGGATTTACCGACTTGATAATCTAAATCGTTTTCATGAATAATCCCGGAACAAATTCCGTAATGATACCGACTTAAAAGCCGAAATACCTTTACCCCGGAACCATTCCCCCCAACCACGAAAACAGTTGGAATTTGGGGATTCTGTAATTCCGTTACCCCCAACAGCGCATTATAGTTTACCCCTTGGAAATCATAAAGCTTACGAATGCTTTCTTCGGTAAGCAACTGTTCCGGCGGGCCATAACCCAATATTTGATTGTCTTTGAGCAGAAAAACACTATCACAACAACGAGCCGCCAGTTCAATATCATGTAATGATAAAATAATGGTGGTCTTTTTTTCATGAGCCAGTCGATTAAACACTTCAATAATCTCATAGCGGTGGCGCAGGTCCAGAAAGCTGGTGGGCTCGTCTAAAATCAATAACTCGGGCTCCTGGGTAAGGGCCCTGGCTAAAAGGACTTTTTGTTTTTCCCCATCGCTTAATTCCGAAAAATATTTCTCTGCAAGCCCTTTCCCATTAACAAGCTCCAGCGACTCCCAAACTTTAGCAGTATCTTTCGGAGTCAGCCTATCGGCATAATCCGTATAAGGATATCTACCCATAGCGACAATTTCAAACACGGTTGTCAAAGGCGCGGATACCCGTTCCGTTAAAAGAACCGCCAAATTTTTCGATAATTCTGTGCTGTTGTAACATGTCAAATCTTTGCCATGCAAATAGATTATCCCTTTGACCGGAGCCAAAAGGCCGCTCAGTGTCTTTAACAACGTAGTTTTCCCTGAACCATTGGGGCCGAGTAAGCCCACGATTTGACCCTTTAGGGCCTGCAGATTGATGTGATCCATAATAATTCTGGAACCATAACCAACTGCCAGTTTGTCGGTATTCATCACCTTCATAAACTATGGTTCCTCCTTAGCAAAAGTGCGATCACCAGCGGGACCCCAAAAAATGAAGTGATAACACTTATTGGTATTTCTACGGGTCTTAATGCCATTTTGGCCACCAAATCACAAAAGCTGGTTAAAAGCGCTCCCAATAATACGGTAAGCGGGATTAATACACGGTTATCCGAAGTTTTGCAGGATAAACGGGAAATATACGGCACAGCCAGACCAATAAAAGCGACCGGACCGGCAAAAGCAGTCATCGTACCACTTAAGAAACAAGAAATCAAAATAATGGATATCCGAAGCCTTTTAATAGGAACTCCCATGCTCCGCGCGTAATCTTCTCCTAGTATCAGGGCATTAAGGGGCTTACAAATCGCCATGGCTCCTCCTGTCAAAATAATAGCTACACTAGCTAAAATCAATGTTTCCGGCCAGGAAAAGTTAGAAAAACTGCCTAAGCCCCAGATTGTAAATAAATGCAACTGTTCCTTCTGGGCAAAAGAAATCATCAAATTGGTAAGGGCATTGCATAAATAGCCCACCATGATTCCGACTATCAACAAAGTCACAATATTTTTTATTTTTCTGGCCGTTACCAATACGATGATCATCACAATCATGGCCCCGATAAAGGCGGCCAGGGCCAATAAGAAGGGATTGGCGACATTTAAGCCGATGGAGGCCCCTAAAAAAACTACAAATCCTACAAATAAACTAGATCCGGGGGTAATCCCCAATATAAAGGGATCGGCGAGCGGATTCCGAAAAAGAACTTGTAGCAAGAGACCTGATAATGAAAGAGCCGCTCCCCCGAAAATTGCCGCAAGCGCCCGGGGGAGCCGAATCTTCCAGATAATATTCGTATAAATATCTTCATGCCGGTGGAAATGAAAAATTGAGTCACAAATTTTGGATACCGAAATATTGACCGGCCCCATTGCGATATTGGCAATAAACATAGCCAAAACAGCTGTTAATAAAAGGATTGAAAAAACAAATGTCACGCGATATTTATGATTCATTAGAGCTTAGCACCTCAAACCGGAGCTGTCGCAAAAGTACTTTAAAATCAATGAGATATACAGTATATCGCCCAAATTAACGAACAGAAGTCTACATACTGTATATCTCTATCATAATTTCTCTTTTACGACAGCACCTTTCTAGTATTTCCCCTTACTCCGGCGGGAGTTTTAAAAAGTTCTCAATCCGTCTGTTTTTAATCACTTCAGGATGAAACATCGAACCCAGATCGAATAAAATTTGGTCATTTTGATCTACCATTTGATTATACCATGGCTGCATAGACCAGACATGGCCCCGGCGAACCGCATTCAAGTCCTCCAAAATAGGAGCCTGGCTCAACATCGCTTTAACCGACGGGACCACCGGAGCATATGAGCTGTTAATCATAATATCTGCGTTTTTGCTTTGTGCATAAAATGTTTCAATGCTCAGGGCCGTATTACCCCTTGCCAATTGTTTAAATAAATAATCTCCTCCAGCTAATTCAATTATCTTGGCAACGTAAGAATCACCGGCCGGCACATAAACTTTCCCATTATAAATCATGCCCCAAGCAATTTTGGGCCGTATTTTTCTCTGTAATTTTTGGGCAGTATCCATGATCCTTCTTTCGCTCTGCCTGAAATATTCTTCAGCCGCCGGCCCCTGATCGTAAAAAGCAGCGATAAACTTTATCCATTCCAATTGCCCCAAAGGATCCGTTTCCAGGTATTCATTATCAACAGCATAAGGGATCTTTAGTTCGGATAATTTCTTCATCAAATTAAATTGGCCGTTAGGACCACCGTAGGTGAAAGCAATTTCCGGTTGTAAGGCCTGGATCATCTCGAAATCCGGCTCATAGCCATCTCCAACGTATTGGATCGACCCGTTTTTCAGTCCTCTGCGGATTTCCGGGATATACCATTCCTCGAACGGACTTGTAACCCCGGCCACACTCGCCCATATTTTGGGATTATGAAAAGGCCTCAGCAAACAAACCTGGGTCATCGAAGCAAACAACGCCCTTTGAACCGGGGTATAAATAATCCGGAGATGGTGGAACCCCTTAGGGGGGTTCATTCCGCGCGGAACCAACAATAATTGATTTCCTTCCCCATCGGTTATTCTCTTGCAGCGATTACCAACATCTTCAATTTTAAAATGCCGGGTATATTGTAAACCAAGCGCCTTAGGGGAGGG
>JAEZKW010000372.1 GCA_023415375.1 Bacillota bacterium | reverse complement strand
ATTTATCTATGTCCCCACTGTGAAACCGATACCCTACATCATGTTATCAACCATAACCATAATTTAATTGGAATTGTCTGCGCCCAATGCCATACCCCTTCACTTGTGAAAAAGGATGTTCTTACTTATCACCAATTAAAGTGGGAAGATGAACTACGACAAATCCTCAATAATTTGGAGAATCCATTTGATGAACCCTAGTAGGATGGTTCAGGGAGGGCCGCTATTAGCTTTTGGCTTTTGGCTTTTGGCTTTTAGCTGTCAGCGTTTTTGAAGCGTAGAGAAGCTGTTCTCCTATAAAAATAAGCAGAGACACGCGGAAATTGTGTCTCATGCTTATAATAAAAACATAAACCTAGTCAATAATCAAAGGCTAAAAGCCGACAGCCAAAAGCGATATTATACTTCCATAATAATTGGTAAAATCATTGGCCGCCGTTTCATTTTCCCATATAAATGCTTACTGAGTATTTCGCGGATCTGGTTTTTAATGGTTGTCCAATCTGAATATTCCGAACAATGCTCTAAAGCTATTTTAACTTTTTCTTTGGCTTCTTCGATTAAGGCTTCCGATTCGCGGACATAAACAAAACCTCTGGATACAATATCCGGTCCGGCAACAACTTTACCATTTTCTTTATCAATGGTCACGACAACCACTAATATACCATCTTGCGATAATTGTTTGCGATCGCGCAAAACAATATTTCCAACATCGCCCACTCCCAGCCCATCCACAAAAATTTTTCCGGAAGCGACTTTTCCAATCACCTTAATTTTTTCGCGAGTGATCTCAACCAAATCGCCATTTTCGGCAATAATCACATTTTCGCTTTCAACGCCGACATCCACTGCTAATCTTGCATGTTGAACCAAATGGCGGTATTCGCCATGAACGGGCAGAAAAAACTTTGGTTTTACCAAATTCAACATTAACTTTTGTTCTTCTTGGCTGGCATGTCCAGAAACATGAACACCAGATACCGATTCATAAATCACTCTGGCGCCCTGCTTAAACAAATGATTAATTGTCCGGGCAATTGATTTTTCATTTCCGGGAATGGTGGATGCCGAAATAATCACGGTATCACCGGGTATGATGTTGATTTTTTTATGCTCGGAGGTGGCCATTCGGGAAAGCGCCGACATCGGTTCTCCCTGACTTCCTGTCGTAATAATGGTAATTTGGTTTATCGGATAGCGCTCGATTTCATCAACGTCAATTAATAAACCTTCAGGCACTCTCAAATAGCCCAAATCAATCGCGATGGTGGCAACGTTAATCATACTTCTACCCACCATGGAAACTTTACGATTATGCTTAAAAGCCGTGTCAAAGATTTGTTGGATTCGATGAATATTTGAAGCAAAGGTTGTCACCAAGATCCGACCTTCTGCTTGTAAAAATAACTCTTCAAAAGTATGGGCTAAATCCCGTTCCGATGGGGTATATCCTGGGTTTTCCACATTGGTACTGTCTGAAAGTAGAGCTAAAACGCCCTTATCTCCCAATTCGGCCAGTTTCCGAAAATCAGTGACCTCACCGTCTATCGGAGTATGATCAAATTTAAAATCAGCCGTATGGAGAATAATTCCGATCGGTGTATGAATAGCCAAAGCGATTACATCGGCTATACTATGATTCACATGAATACACTCAATCATAAAATTGTTACCCAATTTAAACTGGTCGCCTGCTTTGACACAATTCATACTCACGGAACGGACCATATTATGCTCTTCAAACTTCCCTTTGGCTAATCCCAAGGTTAACTTAGTCCCATAAATCGGGACATTGAGCTGTTTAAGAACATAAGGCAAAGCTCCAATGTGGTCCTCATGGCCATGGGTTAATACGATACCCTTCACCTTTTCTTTATTCTCAACCAGATAAGAAACATCAGGAATCACTAAATCAATTCCCAGCATGTCCTCATCCGGAAACATCAAACCGGCATCAATTACAATAATTTCCTTATTGTATTCGATGGCCGTCATGTTCTTACCAATTTCCCCCAGACCACCCAAGGGTATGATAAAAACACGCTCCTGTTTATTAAAAACACCCAATAAAAAAAACACCTCCTGTTGTGCTGTCAAAAGGATCGCACCAAGACGTGCGCTGCTCTATAATCCCCTTTTTATTGTTTTCCGCACAGAGGGCACGCGCTTACGTGTATCCCCCCAACAACTCAGGGAAACAGGAACATACCAAAAATGACAATATCCGCACAATAAAATTATGTTTATATTATACCGGATTTGATTATGGTTAACAAGTACAACTTATATATACTTCAATCTGCAGATTTTGCATATTTTTAAAAGTGCTTCGGTAAAATAGTAGTAACAATCTGGGTCCGAGGTGAGTAAATTGACAATAAAAAAAGTAGTCCCTTATGATCTGGCTGCTCAAGATTGTAGTGACTACCAACCGATTCAAGCCTTGAAAGGCAGGGCGGCTGACCTTGAAATGGCAGAAGACGTAGATTGCGATTCCTGCGTTCATTATAAAAAAGAACAATGTGATGTCTTTCTAAATAAAGTCTGTGAATAATCGACTTTACCAAAGATTTATAATGTATGATTTGGCCTTTTTCCGACCTGCTCAATAGCTTCTAATATTACGACTAATGCATCAGCTCTAACTTGGCGGTCATCCCGGGAAATTTTTGCGAAAATTTCTCCTTCGGGACTTACTGCATATTTCCCTTTTAATTTAGTCAAAGCAATTGCGATCGTATCGGCCATACATCTGTCACACGTACAATAATTGAGATTATGTTTTTTATAATCATTGTAAATTTCTATAATAACATCTTCCATATAGTTTCTAAAATTCATTTGAAACGCTCCTAAAATTGAGGGTTTACAATTTCTGACTGAACACAGGGCAGGACGACCAATTCCCCGGCATAAACTTTTGTTTCATCTTTAATCCCATTTAAGTCCTTTAAAACTTCCAATGTAGTTCCATAACGTTTGGCTATCCGCCATAAAGTCTCTTTTGATTTCAGGACATATATTCTATCCAGAGGTACCGGGACTATTAATACCAAATCATCCTTAATAACCCCAGTTTTGTTCAGCTTATTCTTAGCTATCACAAGTTCCATGTTCGCAGCGAACTTTTTTACAATACTGGTTAGAGTGTCACCTTTTTTTACATGGTAATGAATTTCTACAAACTTGGAGTTGGAAATGCCTTTATCTCCGGACGCCTGTACTTCTTCCGGCTTTTCTTTTGCTTCACCGGTATTTGTCTTCGTAGTGTTCAGTGCAATCTTAACTTCCGGCTTATCCTCATCGATTGGCAATTTGCCTTCCAACCCCGGAGCAGTTGGATCGAATGATTTATTCTCTGACACCTGATTTTGAACATTTGATTGAATATTGCCATTGTCACCGGCTCCACCAGTGCCCGGTTTTGGCGTAATCGCAGGCCCTGGAACATTTTCCGGAGACCCAGCCTGATGTGGACTCTTTTTTTCCGCTAACCTTGGTGTAAGCAAGGCAATTAACTCGCCAGAAGGGCTTATACCTGCTTGTTCCGCAGATTTCTGCGAAGTAAATAGCTTGTCTAATTCCGGAAATTGATAGGGACTTTTCTTCATCATTTGATATTCATTCCGTTGTAAAAGGCCTGAAAGAATGAAAGTCTGGCCAATTTCCAGACGGATGGTCGAACCAAAATCCCTGTTTACCACCCATGGTATCCATTTTGCACCTGGTTGGGATTTATTGGCTATCGTGCATACGATGGCCTTCGTCATAAGAGTCAATTGATGTTCGGGATTGATTTGTGGAGTCATTGATAAGGAGGTCCCGGCATCAACATATTCGACTTGGTAGTTAACATCACCTTTCCTTTTCTTCGTTGTAATTAAGGATACCTTATCCCCTAAAAAAATCCTTACCTGATGATTATCTAGGCCGGAAAAGTTTGAGCTGGCAATTACATTGGGAGCGATACCTTCGATAATCTTTTTTTGTTCTTCCTTCAAAACGTATACACCCATATGGGGAGGCTGATAATTGTTAACAATACCAAGTTTATTCCATATCCCTGCTGGAACTTCCGCTAGTTGAACTTCAAAATCAATCGGCTGGAACTCCCGATCCAATTTCCCAATGATTTCAGTAATGTTTGTTATTTCAATTTCATTGGCTAAAACAATGACTTGATTATTTTGGAAATCAGCTTTAATCCGACTTTTAGGAATAACAACTTCCAATGATTCCGCAATTTCTTTAGGGTTAGCATATTTTAATGGATAAGATTTTGAAATCTTATGATCAAAATTAATCCGAATAAACTGAGCACTCCCAACGAGAACAGTGGGGGAATCTGTCAACCATCGGCAACTATAGCCATAAGTTTTTGCAATGACGGAAACTGCATCCTTAACTGAAACCCCATATCGCAGGGACAATGTTACATCCCCATGAACGCGAGGTTCCATAATAATATTAAATTTACCGGCTGCAGCCAGGCTTCGAAAAACATCACGTAAATCAGCATTTACAAACTCAATATTTTTAGCCATCAGTTGGGTTTCATTTCCAAAGACAGATGGCCCGGATACAATTAACACTATAAACATTATCCAGAAGAATATATGGATATTTCGTCTCAGAATCAATTCGAAGTCCCCCCTAAGTGGATAACCTTTTCAATTCCGTTTTGGGAGTAGGTTAGAGTTGTGGGCGTTATTTTGCCAATGACAATTCCCGATATTACTAAATCTTCTCCTTCTGTTACGACAAATGACTCACCGGTATTAATTCTTATGAGTCCCAGAATATTGTCATTCGTTTCAATGGTTCCTAGATATTCAAGAAGGGCACGTTTCCTCGGAGAAGGACTTTTTCCCAAAAAACCATTATACCCACCCGGCACTATAAAAGGATTTATTAAATTGATGTTTCCTGTTGAAGCTGGCATTGGAGTTTGGCTGAGCAAAGGTTGATATACCCTTATAGTTCGTGCACGAGCGTGAGAATATTGATTGGCAATATACTTTTGGTGAAAATTCGGAACGACCGGCTGAAAACTCTCAGACGGCCAAGGAATTTCTTGGAGATGGAGAAAAAAAAGAAAATAACTGCCAATTCCTAAAAGGATGCCCCCGATAAAGATAAATACCCAGAAGAGCCACGATTTAGGTTGAAACACGAATAGCCACTCCTTTGCCTAGCCGGTCAACTCGAAAGTAATTTTTCTTCCAATTAACAGGATTACCTTTACCTAGCTGTATACTCAAAAGCATTTAATGTTAAATTAAAATGCAACCATGGTTTAGAACCTTTAGAAATACTGCTTAAATCCAAGTCTTCAACTTGAATAACAAATTGGCTCTTAGAAAGGGAATCTAAAAACTGAATCACTTGTGGAAAATAAGCATTTCCCTCAATGTTAACCGCGATATATTCTATATTACGATTCTTCTCAAAAGGTTGGAAGGTTTGATTGGTAGTAATTTGTTTGACCTTCAGGCCGCTCGCCTTCGTCAGCGTATCGATACCAGTGTATATTTCTGATAAAGTTAATTTCTCGGGAATGATTGGAATTAATGTCTTATCCGAAGTTTGCGCGTTTTGAACGGCTGCTTCCAAATTGGACATCTTCGCCACTTTCGCTTTCACGAGTTGTATTTCGGCCTCTTTCATTTTAACCCGATCGGCGGTATTTTTAATTTTTGCCAAAAGGGGATGAAAAGCAAACCCGTAAAGTACAGAGGCGCAAAGAATCAGTATTATACAGGTCAAGATGACTTTAATGTTTTTGGACATTCTGCTCACCCCTTTTCGCTAAAACCCCACTAATCTTAAACTGTACGTACTTCCGGCCTGAAGAACTGTCATGAATAGTGGCTTGTTCCGGTTTCAATTCTTCAAAAGCATCTTTGTCCTGTTCGAGTTCTCCGATAAACCCAGCCCATGTTTTATAATTCGTTGCTCCTCCAGTAACTGCAAAGCTGCCATTTAGTCCGTTGAATTGAACCCGTTCAAACCAAATTGAAGCTGTCTTAAATTGAATTAAAGTGTTTAAGGCCTTTAAAGGAGGCAAATAACTTCCAAAAACAGTTTGTTTAAGATCTTCTTTGTCACGAAGCTGCTCAAGTAGGGACTCCATATTTTGAATTTTTTGATAGGGGGTACTATAACATTTCATTTCTAATTGCAATTCTTCTAATTTTGCTTCCTGAAGCGAAACTTGATGATATAAATAACCCCAATAAAATCCCAGACCAAAAACTGCGCAGGCGATTGCCACTAACGCTAAGGTTATTTTAAGGCTAAAATGACGATTACGGTCGGAACCGTTTTTGCTTTCTTTTGGTAAAAGGTTGATCATCAATATTCAACTCCCCGTAGTGCCAAACCAATAGCTACTGAAAATTGATAAGGGTTACTGAGTATAGCAGCCCGGTTCATTTGTCTGGTACCGATTTGCAAACCCGTTAAGGGATTTCCTAATTTAACCCCTATTCCTAACTCATGTTCCAAATGAGGAGCCAGATTCCGCAATTTACTGCTCCCACCTGTTAAAATACACTGATGAATCGGAATACCTGGATATTGTAATTTAAAATACTCCAATGAACGCTGAATTTCCAAGACCAGTTCCGCTAATTTCCGTCCAATAATTTGATTCGCTTTATGACTTTCCGTGTCAATTTCCGATTCTATAAAATTATAATCGGCATCTCCGAGGTTACACTTTATGGCTTCAGCTTTTTCAAATGAAATTTGCATTTTGTCTGCAATTTCTTTCGTTATTGAATAGCCGGCAACATGGATAACCCGGGTTTCTCTAACGCTTCCAGCATAAAAAATAGCCATCTGCGTGGTGGCTAAACCGATATCCAAAATTACAATACCGCCCAAATTACTGACTTCATTACCCATATCTATTTCTAAAGCCTGCATATTACAAAAAGGCTGGATATCGATGACCATAGTTTGCAGACCTGCTCCTTGAAAACAAGCTAACTGACTGAAAATGATTTTTTTAGGAGCAGCTACAATCATGACTTCCATTTCTCCATTATCATGCTGCCTTAATATATCCCAATCATACTCAGCTTCAGTAATTGGAAATGTCAGAAATTTTTCAGCTTCCAAACGAATAACTTCACCGAGTTGAGGTCCTATCATTACAGGCAGATTGAGATCCTTCAGGACCACTGCATTACCAGTGATTGCAGTGAAAACCTTTTTTGATTTAATCCGGGCTTGTGCACAGGCCTGACGAATCGCTTCAGAAATCAAAGCTTCATTCGTGACGATCCCATCCTCATTGATGGAATCGGAGGGGATTATTATTTTGGCATAGCCGATTAATTCAGCTTGTCCTTGATTTTTAGCAATCTGAACGACTTTTACTGATCCATGCCCTAGATCAATGCCTATCCCAACCCGTGCCATTGTATCCTCCAAAAAATAAACAAACTTAAAATAAAGCTAAAATATGATATTTTGGTTTACATTTGCTAATTCAACTTCTATTTATGATAATCCTGCCAAAATCATGAAAGTATTAATTATAATATTGATATAGGGTACGGCGCATAATATCAATCGGCGGATCAGCATCAAACCATAACCGGAAACTCTCTACACCTTGGTACAAAAGCATAGATAAGCCGGAGAGCGCATCACAACCACTTTGTTTAGCATCACGATAAAGTCTGGTACCGCTTTTAGTATAGTTCATATCATAAACAAAGTGTCTCGGTTGTAAGTAAATCGCAGGTATTAAACTTTGGTCTTCTTGCCGACCGACGGAAGTGGAATTAATCAATAAATCAAAGGAATCCCAATTGATTTGCGAGAGTCCTGCTAACTCAGCCACATTCACTGTGAATCCTGTTTTGTGTAAAACCTGCATACATAACTCGTTAGCCTTCTCAACATTGCGGTTCACTATTGTTAAGGAAGAGATTCCGGCCGATATCAGGGAATAAAGTACAGCCCTGGCAGCACCACCGGCTCCGAAAAGAAGAACATTCTTTCCTTTTACTTCAAAACAGCCTTCTTCACGGAGTGAACGCAGAAATCCAACCCCATCGGTACTGGCGCCGATTAATTGATGATTCCGATTAATAATCGTATTGACTGACCCGCTTTTCTCAGCATCACCGATAATTTGGTCCAGTTCACTTAGAACTGCTTGCTTATGGGGAATGGTAATATTAGCACCTTTCCAATTGAGCGCCCGAATTGACCTGACCGCGATTGGCAGTTGCGCGCTTTCAACATGGCATGGAATATAAACACAATCCCATCCCAAAGCTGAAAAGGCCGCATTGTGCATGAGCGGGGATAAACTGTGACGAATTGGGTCGCCAAAGACCGCTAGAACTGTAGTATTACCGCTAATTGTTTTTGAATTCATAACGGTATATTCGTGTTACTTTAAGGATTTTCCTGCCAATGATGGGATTTACTAAAAGATAAATCCGGCAAGTAACGAGTACCATACCGGATTTTTGCAATAAAGAAAATTTAATCTGTTTTAACCTTTCAGTTATTGGAATAAAAGTTATAGACTTGCTTAACCTAAAATAACGGACACTTGGTTATGTTCCTCCATTATATTGAAGGGAATCATATTGCCTTTCACTTTATTTCCGTTCACTGTTAATTCCATAACTCCATGATTTACATGCTTTGGATTGGTAACTGAAATGTTGCATATTTTGCCCCGAAAAACCCTACATACCTTAAACCCTTCCCATTCCGAAGGTATACAAGGATCAATAACCAAGCCATCATAATCGGCTTTAATTCCCAAAATATACTGGGTAACTGCCACGAAACTCCAAGAAGCCGTACCTGTGAGCCATGAGTTGCGCGCCCGTCCGAAATGATACGGATGTTCCTTCCCGGTTATAAATTGGGAATATACATAAGGTTCCATTGAATAGAGCTCCGCCTGATCATTCTTTGCCGCAGGTAAGAAGGACAAGTAATACTGATAAGCCCGATCGCCGCGGCCGAGCATAGCTTCGGCAATGACTGCCCAAGTGTTGGCATGGCAAAAAATGGCGGCATTTTCTTTCAAACCGGCCGGATAAGCGGTAATATAACCGATTTCCTCGTCATATTCACGAAAAGCCGGATAATTTTTGACAATTCCATGTTCAGTAGCAAGATATTTATGCAAACTATCCATGGCCAGCTTGCCTTGATCATTGTTAGCTGCGCCCGATACCACTGCCCAGGTTTGGCTATTAATAAAAATTTTGCTCTGGTTGCTTTCATGGGATCCTAATTTACGGCCGCTGTCAAGGAAACCTCTTACAAACCACTCTCCATCCCATGCAAATTGCTCAAGCTTTTTTTTGATTTCCCGCTGATAGCTACAAAAATGTTCTGCGTCTTCATTTTGGCCACAACGTTCAGCCAGGCTGATGAATTCCCCCAAAGCCCGGTAATATAAAAAGGTACTCCAGGTGCTTTCTCCTCTGCCTTTCAAGTTGATACAGTCATTCCAATCTGCCGCTAAGCCCAATAATAAATCATGCGGACCTTTCTTATTCCAGGAAAATTCAAGAGCTTTTTTTAAATGTTCATAAACTGATTCTTCCTTTTCATCAGCATAAGGAACTTTTGTACTCAGAAAATCCAACGCTCCGGTTTCTTTAATATAAGCCGATACCGAAAGAAGTAACCATAAATGATCATCGGAATAAATATGTTCAGGTTTTGGAATATTATGGGCACCCTGCTTCCAGGTTAACGGCTGAAAGTGGTGCATTGCATAACCGCCATAAAGTTGCCCTTTCAATAATTCCAGAAGTTTACCGCGAACTTCTTCCGGTATGGAGTGGACGACCCCCAACATATCTTGGTTGGTATCCCGGTATCCTATACCGTCTCTCCCCCCGGCCTCGTTAAAGGATGCTGATCTTGACCAATTAAAAGTAGTGTGACATTGATACTGGTTCCAAAGATTGATCATACTATTGACTAACGCTGAAGGAGTTTCACAAGTATATTTGGAAAGCCTTTGATTCCAATAAGTTTGGACCCGCTCAAATTCTTCGTTTACTTTGTTGCGATCCGAATAGATACTACGGCATTCTTTACCAAAGGTAGTTGCATCACCGATTCCGATAATAAACAGGGCATACTTCTTTTCGCCCGGTTTCAAAGTTATCCTGTTTTCTAGTGAAGCGCATGGGTTACCTCCAATAGCGATGGAATTAGAACATTGACCTTTTTCAACGGCGAGTGGATTGCCCTCATGATGATAATCACCAATAAAGCATTCCCGATCCGTGTCAAAACTGGCTACCGGTAAAGTGGAAGCCATAAAAGCCCTTGGATCATCGGGCGGTACAAAACTAATCCGATAATCGATAATTTCATCCTTACAGTCCATGCGACAGGTATATAAGATATATTGAAAGTTGCTAAGGTCCTGGTCCATGTTCCAAAAACACCATTCGGCGTATGTAAACAAAGACAATTCCCGCTCTCTCCCGGATTTGTTTTCAAGCTCAACTTCCCAAAATTCGATCGGCTTGTCGATGGGCACAAATATCCGGTAATTTGTATGGATATCCTTATATTCACTTTCAAAAGTGGTGTAACCAAGACCATGGCGGCAAACGCTTTTGTACTGGTCCAAAGGTTTTCCCACCGGTTGCCAAGAAGCCGACCAATAATCCCCGTCTTCACGGTCCCGAATATAAATATATCGTCCCGGTCGATCCATGGGAATGCTGTTGAAACGGAATCTCAACATTCTTCCTGAGCGGGGTGATTTATAAAAGGAATACCCACTTGCATTGTTTGAAACAATCGAAGCAAATTCGCCTGTTCCTAAGTAGTTGATCCATGACATCGGTGTCATTGGATTTGAAATTACATACTCTTTTTTTACGTCATCAAAATATCCATAATTCATTTTGCAGACTCCTTCATATAATATTCCTACCTTGAAATTTTATTAAAATTGCAATGTATTGTCAACCAATAAATCAGTATATTGCATATTTCTTCAGATCAAATAAAAAATAACCCGCACTTATTATTTTGAATTGGGCAAGGTTATTTGTCGTTTCTTGTATTCTTTCAAACTTCTATACTCAAGATTTCTTTCCGATAATAGCCGGTCTTACTTCAAACCGTACTCCCCTTGGTATTCGAATTTTAAAATCTGCCGCTGTTCCGCGTAAAGAGATCCAACCTAAGCCGGCAACCGCCAAATCTTGATTATTATTAAGGTGTATAATAGCTTCCTGCCATTCAATTTTACTAAAACATTTCTTACAGATTTTCGTAAGCCAGGAAGGACTTTGATCAAGCAAAGCATCTATTTTATTATTATCGGTGCGATGCATCACTAAATCCGGCGAGCTATATGCGATGATGACCTGCTCCGAGTCTCCTAAATAAGCAAAGCCGCATAAACCGCCGATAATTAGTCCCTTACTAGGCTTTAACCCCCACAATTTCTGTTCCATTTTTTGTGATGCCACTAAAGTACTGGCACATTCCGGGCAAACTAAATCGGCTATTCTGTCTTCAGGCGCTAGTCCGGGAGTATCAATTAAGGTATTACGGCCCTTTAAAACGCTCCAATTGCTAAGCCCCATAGTAGTCCCGGGAAACTTGGAAATTGTTGGCGAACTCGCCGAACCTTCTAATTTCAACAAACGCTTAATGAGCGAGGATTTTCCAACATTGGTTGCACCTAACATAGCAATCTTTGAGCCGGGTCCTACCTCTTTTGAAAGGCGTCCGGCTAAGATGTCCACACCCTTTCCCTTCATTCCACTGGTTAGAATAATATCCCGGGGTGCCGGCCAACCTGTTTTTGCTAGATAATTCTTTAAATACTCTAAAACCTCTGGGTGCTTTGCCCTGGCTGGTAACAAATCAATTTTGTTCATGATCAAAATGTAAGGTTTGCCAGCCAAAAAGCTCGACCATAACGGCAGACTGCCCGACAAATCCGCAAAGTCACAAACTATTATTAATAAATCACTAAGCGATATAGCCTTTTTTATACTCTGTTTGATTGTGTCAGACGATGGGTGAAAATCTCCCACTTCCCCATAATGAGTCATCCGATAACATCGTCTGCAAATAAGCTGGCCTTTGTGCTCATGATTTTCAGGCACATATCCTGCCTTTTCAGGAAATTCATTTTGTATAGCAACACCGCAGCCCCTACAATATTGATTATCTCCGCTCACTGTAATATTCCTTTCTTACGAAACCGTTTAATAACGAGACGCTCTAGTTGCCGGACCGCTCTGGTGCTTATAAACTCGGTATCACTTAATGGCGGGGTCCAAATGGTATAGAGTTCCATACGATTTCCACCTAAGATATCGGTAAAAAGCTGATCACCCACGACTGCTGTCTCTTCCGGTTCGGTTTCCATAAACTCCAATGCCTTTTTGAAGGGAAATTTTCGGGGTTTGGCGGCCCGTGATACATAAGGAATATCCAATAAACTGGCTACCGCTTCCACTCTATGTTCTAAAGCATTGGAAAGAATGCACATTTTAAAACCTGCTTGTTTAAATCTGGAAATCAGCTGAATTATTTCAGGACTCAAATCGTCTTGTTTCCACTCCACCAAAGTATTATCTAAATCAAAGATTATCCCTCGAATACCAACCTTTTTTAATTCATCCAAATCAAGTTCTAAAACGGACTGTGCCTGTATCTTCGGGCATAATTTTTGCAGCATCCATGATCCTCCCGTATATGCGCCTTTATTCTCAGATAAAATTACTCCAAAGTTTTTACTTTAATTGGTTTTCTTGATAGTGATATAATTTATTACAAAAATGACAACGTACTTCAACCTGACCTTGTTCATGCAAAATATTCCCGATTTCACCGGGATCTAAACTCAGTAAGGGTCCTCGAAACCTTTCCCAGGAGCAATCGCAATAATATTTTACGTTGAGCTGCTCTAAAATTTTTACCGATTCCGGCTCGGGGGCAATGAGAGTAATTAATTCAGTCGGTGAGATTCCCTCAGCCAACATTTCCGTTAATCTTGGTAAGTTATGTAGTTTTTGCTCTAAAGCAGTAATGGTGGCTTCAGTGGAACCCGGTAAAAGTTGAACAATCAAGCCTCCGGCCGTTTGAACCGTTCCATCGGGGTTAACCAAAACACCCAAGGCAACCGCAGATGGTGTCTGTTCCGATTTGGTAAAATAATAGGCGAAATCTTCCGCAATCTCCCCATTTTGCAGCGGAACGACTCCTTGATAAGGGTCCTTCAAACCCAAATCTTTAAGTACCATCAGTTCTCCGGAGCCAACTGCTCCCCCAACATCCAGTTTACCGAAACGATTCGGTTCTAAGTCGACTTTGGGATGGTCAATTTCTCCTTTGACTTGACCCCGCTCATTAGAAACTGCCAAAATTCTACCGATTGGACCATTCCCGGAAACGGTTACAGTTAAACGTTTTAAGCTGTCATTCATGACACCCATCATTAATGTTCCGGTCAGTACTCTTCCAAAAGCAGCCGTGGCAGTAGGCCAAGTTTCATGAATCTTCCGAGCCTCTTCCACAACTCCAGCGGTTAAAGCCGCATATATTCGAATGGTGCTCTGATTTGCCGTTGCAATGACTAAATGATCTTCCATAAACCCTCCGCTTGGCTGTAATTGTCTACGCGCGCGCTTTCATTTATTAACTGTAAAACAACATCTGTTAACTGTCAATAGATTTCCACCCGCTGCCCGTCGTAGCCCAATTCTACATCATCCGGTAATAGTAAGTTTACTTCGCGATGTTTAAAATCGTGCGCGATATGTGTTAAAATACTGTGAGCAGGCTTAAGAATTTGGATAATCTTCAGACCCTGCTCCAAATTAAAATGTGTTGGATGAGGTTTAAACCTTAATACTCCTAATATAAGCAGTTTTAAATTTTTTAATAGCACTAAGCTCTCTTCAGGGATATGACTACAGTCGGTAACATAAGCAAAGTCCCCGATGCGGTATCCTAAAATTCCTAAGGGACCATGAAAAACCGGGATCGGTGTGACCTTAATCCCGGCCGCTTCAAACGGTAAATTGATTTCCTTCAAGCAAATTCTTGGTATCCCGCCACCAATATGGATTTTATTATCAAAGATATATGGGAACATGCCGGTAATTCCTTTTAAAGTCGTTTCATTTCCATACACCGGAATTTCACTGGCCTGCAATTCGCTAAACCGGCGTAAATCATCAAAGCCGCAAACATGATCCGCATGATTATGAGTCATAAGTACAAAATCGATCCGCGGAACCTTATTTTGGATGGTTTGTAAACGCATTTCAGTAGCCGTGTCAATCAAAATATGCACATCGCCGACTTGAACGTATACCGATGAACGAGTGCGATTATCAAAAGGGTCTTTTGAAGTGCAAGTCGCACAATTACAGCCTAGAACCGGAACACCATGTGAAGTTCCGGTTCCAAGGAGAGTTATTATCATTTTTATTTCAGGTTCCTTTTTTAGACATTCTTTCGATTTGATGTTGAGCATTCAGATGTTGTTGATAAGTGGTGCTAAATATATGGGTGCCATCGGGCCTGGCGACGAAATATAAATATTTAACTTGGGCTGGAAATACTGCAGCCTTCAATGAAGCCAGCCCCGGGTTGGCAATTGGCCCCGGGGGCAACCCTTGATGCAAATAAGTGTTATACGGTGAATTTACCTGTAAGTCTTTATAATATAAACGCTCTTTGTGTTTACCAAGGGAATACTCTACAGTCGCACAAGATTGAAGTGCATACCCTAACCTTAAACGATTATAAAAAATCCCGGCAATAATAGGCCTTTCTTCAGGCTTTTTGGCTTCCTTCTCAACTAAGGAAGCGATAATAACTATCTCCCTGCGCTTATTTGTAGGAACCTGCTTAAAATTCTTTTGAAAAACTTCTTGAAAACGTGAAAACATTTTTTGAATAATTTGTTTTTCAACAGTCGCATTTAACTCAACATTGTAGGTATCCGGAAATAAATAACCTTCAGTTCCGGTAAAATCCGGGTCATTTCCTGCCAATTGATTGAGCAAGTTCCGATCGCGAGCCGCATTTAGAAAACTCGTCGGATTCACCAACCCTTTTTGGGCTAATAAATCGGCAACTTCCTGATTGTCGAGGCCTTCCGGAATTGTAACTCTCACGGATTGGGCAATACCACGTCGAAGTTCGCGTACGATAGCCGGAACCGACATCCCCGGACTTATCCGATAATATCCTGCCCTAGCCATTCTATGACGGGGGTTTAGGCGAACATAAGCCTCAAAAACAAATTGACTCCGGATAAAATGGTTTTTTCCCAAAGACTGACCAATCTCCCGTAAAGAAGAACCATATGCCACTTTAAAAACATGAAAATCCTTACTGCCAAAATCAGTTGGAGTCAGATTCCAGCAGTAATACCCAGCGAATAGCAAAATAAGACCCACGAAAATCAAAACGCTAACTCCAATACGAGTATGGAGTTTCTTATTCAAAGTCAGTAAAATGTTTTTTTTATCGTCTATGTATTTTTTCATTAACATCATTGTTGTGGCTCCATTTTATTTTTTAAATTTAAACTTATTGAATAACCTAAACAAGAGGCCATCCAAATTTTGGTATCAACCACCTTTACTGAGTCTAATTATTTTACCATGATCATCAATGAATGTCTAATCTGTAAAATTCGACTCTGAGTCTGAACATCCTGCCATTAATTTTTTCAGGACTTTGTAGGATTTGGGGAACGATTACTCTTCGAAGTGATTCATTTTATCTTTTTTAGTATTCGGATGAAATTATTAAAGTATTTAATTATTTCTGAGACTTATCATCTAAATTTAAATTTGACCTATAATAAAAACCGGTTGGATATCAATACGATCCAACCAGCTTTGAATTGGTTTTTATACCGCCAAAATTTCATACTAGATTAGGATTAAAATTATAATCTCCTTTTGAAAAATTTTTTATAATTTACCCGCTTTAAAAACAGTACCCACTGAAGATCCTATACTCCAATAATGGTTACCCATAATAACCATTGGGTTAATTTTTGCCGGATCTGGTTTACCGTCCGTAATACATTGCTGATCCACATAAGTTGCCACAATTTCACCGAGGAACATTTCAAAACCTAAAATCGGTAAAGTTTGAATAGCCTTACAGAGAAAATTAACGGGACATTCCTTAATCAAAGGAGCTTTTCCGATTTTATCATAAAACGAGGTAAATTGAAGGGATTTATCAGTGGTTTTTCCGGATACTATCCCGCAATAATCGGTTTTCGAAACCATATCGGTTGAAGGAATATTAACACTAAAATAGCCTTTTTCCCGAACGCCGATCGTCGTATAATGAGTGCTCTTTAACGAAATGTAAAGAACAGGGTCTAGGCTAACCACTCCACATGCCCCAACTGTAGCATAATTAGGTCTTCCATCAACATCAGACCCAGCCAGAATCGTTGGAAAAGGGCCCAGGGGAAAGTTTTTTATTTTTATTTTTTCCATGTTAAAACCTCTTTTATATTTTTTGGCCGGCCGGCTTTCTTTTTATAGTATAATTGAGCTTTTTAGAAACAACTAGACTTTTAATTATAAATCAGTTATCCTATAGCTAAAGTATTCCCCTAAAGACCCCATTCGTTTAATCTTCATTTTCTTGAAAACCCGTTTCAAGCCACCAGCCATTCGCTTATTCTTGATTCCCATAATGATTATAGGATATCTTTTTATATAGTAATTCTTCTTTTCCATGGGGTTTTGGAGTTTCATCAGGATATCCAAGGGCGATTATTGAATCAACCTGCAGATCCTCCGGGATCTCCAAAACGCTTTGGATAAACTGCTCTGCTGCTTGATTATTATCATGCATCCGCTCTCGAATTTGAATCCAACAGCTACCTAATTCCAGCGATTCTGCCGTTAACTGAATAAAGGTCGCTGCGATTGCAGTATCCTCAACCCAAACATCGCTTCGCTTGGCATCAGCACAAATCACAATTGCCATAGCGGCATCTTTTAAAAAAGAAGAGCCGTATTGTTTGGAGGAAGAGAGCTTTATAAGCAAATCGGGATTATCGACTATAATAAATTCCCAGGGGTTAAGCCCGCGTGAGGATGGCGCCCTTAGTGCCGCTTCGATCAAGGCGTCCCTTTTCTCCGGTTCAATGGTTTTTTTGAGATATTTTCGGATACTGCGCCGTTCTCGAATTAAAGAAAGTACCATGGGTTTTCCTCCAATTATTTTTAACCCCAGGATGCACCGACAATGCATTCAATTTCGCGCATTCCAACTCTTTATCAATTGCACTTTGAATATCTGCTCCCTGCTCCAATCGATAAGCAAGTCCGGCGGTAAATGCATCACCGCAGCCGATGGCGCGAGTTCACCGGGTTTATCTTCAGAGCGGGTAATGAAAAAAACTGGTATCGGTATCAACCAATGCTCCCTCTTCAACGATTTCCGTACTGGTATGATGCTCTTTGCTAAGGATGGTATAGCAAAACCGGACCTCCGAATGGGACTCTACCGGGGCACAGTGAATCCCATCCCTTACGGCAAGCTCTAAAAACTACTCCCGGTTCCTCCCACCGACCTGAGTTAAATGAATGACCTCTGCACCAAGTTGGGTAAGTACCCGGCTTACATTGATTCCTTTTCTGGATGCATCCAAAAAATGTTCGTTGGTACGGTTAACCTCATCTTCAAGTAATTTCTGAAGTACAATTGTTTTTTGTAAGGTTGGATTAAGGCAGACTGTCAAAAAAGAATCGTTATTCATACAATCAATAGAAGCCTCCAACATTAATGAACTCAAATTGACTTTGGATCATAAAAAAAGGAAAAGCTTTTACCATAAAGAACTTATCAAGAAATAAGGTCATTGGAAACAGGAGGTCCCTAAATGACAAGTTCAACAGAAATCGCTAAATTATTCCCCATGGAAAATGAAATTCCTACACAATTTCAAATCAAAGAACCAATTTGCCAAAATGAATTTTTAATCAACGGTGAACTCGCGAAATGGAAGGGTCCTACCCAAGAGGT
The DNA here is from genome assembly GCA_023415375.1 of Bacillota bacterium. Classification (GTDB taxonomy): domain Bacteria; phylum Bacillota; class UBA4882; order UBA8346; family UBA8346; genus UBA8346. Next base: position 1,308 of record JAEZKW010000372.1, on the reverse strand, counting down.
TTTTTCACCGATTTTCGTTCATACCCAGGATGGCGCTTTAGCCCAAAAAAGCTTGGGCTCTTATCCTCTGCTCTCTGAAGAAACCGTACTGGAAGTTCTGGCTGCTGCCATAAAAGCCTATGATAACGGAAAAGGACTTTGGCCCACCATGCCGGTGGCCCAGAGAATCCAACGGATGCAGGAATTCACCCGGCGAATGAAAGCTGAAAAAGAAGAGATTGTCAAACTACTGATGTGGGAAATTGGTAAAAGCTATCAGGATTCCGTGAAAGAGTTTGACCGGACAATTGATTATATTTGTAACACCATTGAGGCTGTCAAAGAATTGGACCGGGTTTCCTCACGTTTCCAAATTGAAGAAGGTATTATTGGTCAAGTCCGCCGGGCGCCTCTAGGAGTAACTCTTAGTATGGGCCCTTTCAATTACCCTCTCAATGAAACCTTTACCACCTTGATTCCGGCTTTGATTATGGGCAATACTGTTATTTGCAAACCGCCAAAGTTAGGCACATTACTCTACCGGCCGCTCCTCCCGATATTCCGGGATTGTTTCCCGCCAGGAGTCATTAATTTTGTTTACGGACGAGGCTCCAATATCATTTCTTCCTTGATGACCTCCGGTAAAATCGATGTACTGGCCTTTATCGGCACTAGCAAAATAGCTGATACTATTAAAAAGCAACACCCCAAACCCCACCGGCTCCGATCGATACTTGGACTGGATGCCAAGAATCCGGCGATTGTTCTCCCCGATGCTGATTTAGACTTGACAGTACAAGAGTGCCTATTAGGAACCCTCTCCTATAACGGCCAGCGTTGCACAGCTTTAAAGTTGATCTTTGTCCACCAAACAGTCGCCGAGCCCTTTTTAGATAAATTGGCGGCAGCCATCAACAATCTGACTATCGGCATGCCCTGGAGTCCCAATGCCCAAATCACACCATTGCCGGAAGGTAATAAAACAAATTACTTATCGGAACTGGTTTCCGATGCTGTAGACAAAGGGGCAAAAGTCATCAACAAAGGCGGCGGCTCCACCTTTAATTCCATATTTTCTCCCGCCCTGCTTTATCCTATCCATGAAAAAATGCGGGTGTATCACGAGGAGCAGTTTGGACCGATTATTCCGGTCGTTCCTTTTGAAGACGTTTCAATACCCATCCGTTATATTGAGGAATCCAACTACGGTCAACAAGTCAGCATCTTCAGCAAAAACCCTGATGAGATTGCCGCTTTGGTCGATCCACTGGTAAATCAAGTCTCCCGAGTCAATATTAACAGTCAATGTCAAAGAGGGCCCGATATTTT
>JAEZKW010000362.1 GCA_023415375.1 Bacillota bacterium | reverse complement strand
AGTTTTTTTCCGCAGCAAAGTTAAAAGATTTTCAACTTTGTATTTCTTATACGGACTGTTGGGACCAAAGAATAGCGCCCCAGTATGTAGCAGGGCTTTTATCGTTTGTAAGTAGCGGGGGTGGCCTGCTTGTCATTCATAACGGAATTTCACTTCAAGCTCACTACGAATTGGCTCAGTTGATAGGTGCCCGTTTTACAGGACATCCACCGATGGAACCATTGGAATTTAGGGTTGTTACTCCCGAACACGAGATTGTGGCCGGAGTTGAAAAGTTTAAAATGAAGGAAGAACCTTACCGCTTCGAATTTGATACTTTTTCCGATAAGATAATTATATTGGAATATAGTTATGAGGATAAATTTTGGCCTGCTGTTTGGGCTCATCAGTATGGGATGGGAAAGGTTGTTTATCTAATGCCCGGCCATAATCTTGAAGCGTTTAAAAATGAGAGCTATCGCCAAATTATACACCAAAGCGCACATTGGCTGATATCATAAGGCTCCACTAAAGTATGATTGGTGTGCGGTTGGTAATGGTTGGTCTTCCAAATAGGCATTTATTGTGATTATTCCCGCTAACAGTTAAACAACTGAAAATCGTATCCCAGCAAAAAATGAAGTTCAGTGAAAACGCCTCCAATTAAAATTGTAGGTGTTTTTTTATTTTCCATAAAAAGTGTTTAGAATGGATCAGAATGTGAATTGGCGGTCTAGGCAAGAAAAAGTGCCTGTTTGGACATTAGGTTTTATTTTAATTAGATTATTGGAGGCTCACTAAAAGTCTGTTGTAATCTTCCGGAAATGGCGCCGTTAATTCGGGGATTTGAAAGTTGGAAGCATCGAAGTTAAGTTTTCCGGCATGTAATGCTGGACGATTAATGAGTGAGCTAGGATTTCCATATTGATTATCCCCCAGGATGGGATGACCGATATGGCTAAGATGGACCCTAATCTGATGAGTCCTGCCGGTTTCTATGTCTAGCTCTAATAGGGCTCCGGATTTATATTGATTGATGACTTGATAATGGGTTACTGCTGGTTGACCCTGACTTCCAACTTTGCGTTTTCCATTTGCCTCGATAATCGGGAGCTTGACGGTTCCGGTTTTCGAATCGGGTATCCTTTGAACCACCGCATAATAGATTCTTTTGATAGCATGTTTTTGGATAGCTTCCGTTAATGCGGTTTGTGTTGCAGCATTTTTAGCAAAGATAACAAGGCCGGATGTACCGTAATCCAAACGATTTACCGGCCGCACCTTTATTTTTAGCCCGGTTTTTTCAAAGTAGGCCGCGATACCGTTGGCAAGAGTACCTGAGGTGATTTTCCCGGAGGGGTGAACGGCTAGTCTAGCCGGTTTATTAATGACTAATAAATCCGTATTTTCATAAACAATATCTAGAAGCATTTTTTCCGGAGTAAGCGTTTGCCGCTCCCCACTCGGTTTAAAAACCTGAATCAGGTCACCATTTTTGAGTTTTGCCTGGGAATGGGCTTTTTTATGATTGAGGTGAACCAAACCTTTAAAAAAATATTGACGTAAATTACGACCGGATAAAGTCGTGGATTGTTTTAGATAATTTGAGATAGTAAGTGTTATCTCTTGGTTATAGGTCGTTTCATAGATTAAACTAGATTTGCTTTTTGGCTTTTTTATCATAATCATTATTGTAACCATTTTGATGAGAAATGTCAAAAATATCTAACTGTTTGGGCAGTTGATCAAGAAGTCGTACGAATTATGCAGTAAATGAAAAAGCAAGTGTCATTTTCACATATTATTGCCTAACAATCTGCTAAAAAATTCATCAGTTCATTTATTGCTTGCAATGTGGCAATAAAGATAATTCCACTAAGAGCCTCCTTGAAGTCATCAGTGCACCTAATGACTGTTATTGGAATCTCCCATTATGACCAACGAAACAACTAAAGCTGAACGAGTAAAATAATTTATAGATAAAATGGCCTAGTATTTATTTTTTACCCTTTATATATTTTTAATTTTGCCGAAATAATAGATAACAATTTAAAATATGGTATAAATTTTGTCTAATGCATATATTTTTATATCAATATTTTGTAAATTAATATGCAATAGTCTGTATAGTTAATACCAGAAGATGACTAACGGTTTTCAAATAATTTGACTAAAAGGGGACATGGAATATGCTTGAGAGAATAATCCGACTGGTATCAGCTCCATTTAAAAGATTAAAGGTTTTTTACCAAATAATGATTCTAGCCGGAGTCATGTTTGTGTTTTTAGGAATTGAAGGCCTGATGGGGATCGCTACTATCGATATATTGAACAAATATTCCCATAGCACTTTCGACAACGGTATCCAATTAATATTTAAAATTAATGAATTTCAAAAGAGTTTTGAACAACTGCAGATTAATTATTTACGAGATATAGTTACGCATAGTGATACGGCGGGAGGCGCATTTTATAAGGCAAAGGCAGTCTGGAAGGGCCATTTGAATGATTTCCAAAGAATAAATCTCGAAAATATCGATGAGCTTGAGAAAGAAGTTACAACAATTGAGCAGATATTGGAAAAACCAGCTAGTGAGGAAAATTACGCGGACTTAGATATGTCGTTACGAAATGTAAAGTATTTTTCGGAAAACATCATCGGTCAAGTCCGTTCTAACTCGTTAGTTTCAATGAATCAAGGAGACCGTTATTCAGGTACAACCAAGCTGATCACCTTAATTCTTTTAATTGTCGGTATCGTTTTGGCAGTTCTTTTAGGTTTTGTGATTGCATTGCCAATTGCCAGACCTTTAAAATCAGTAGGAATTACTGCCAAATCACTGGCTGCGGGTGATTTAACCAAAACCATAACCGCCGAAGGTTCTATTGAAGTCGCAGCAGTGGTTGAAAGTTTAAATAAAGCTATCATAAGCCTTCGCGAGTTAGTGGGCAGAATTGATGAACATTCCAATACGCTTTTTATCGCCAGTCAGGAATTGAAAACTGCTTCCAATGATACTGGAAAATCTGCCACAGAAGTGGCCATAGCTATGGAGGAGCTGGCTCAAGCTTCAACGGAACAGGCGGGGAAGACAACCGATGCGGTAACAAATATCAATGCTTTGGGTGAGCTGGTTCGCAAGGTTTCGGATGAAGTGAAAAATATTTCGATCGAATCTGAAAGCGTAGCTCAATCCGCCAAAGTTGGCCAAAAAGTCACCAATGACGTAGCAGAAGAAATGATTAAAATTTACAATATGACTAAAGACGTTACTTTAGTTATTGACGAATTGGATAGAGTATCAGTAGAAATCACCGAAATCACATCAATGATTGAAGGCCTTGCTGAACAAACCGCCTTGTTGGCTTTAAATGCATCAATTGAAGCAGCCCGGGCCGGGGAACACGGAAGAGGGTTTGCCGTAGTTGCAACGGAAACAGGGAAATTAGCCGATCAATCCAAACACGCCGCTCAACTTATCAGCAATTTAATGAATCAGATGAAAGAAAGATCCCAACAAGCCGTACGTTCAGTAGCTAGTGGTATGAAAGTCGTTGAGTCGGGTAAAAACTTGACAACTGACGCTACAGTTACCTTTGAAAATATTTTCAATAAGCTGAGTGGCATTGTAACCAGAATTGATTCTGTTGCCCTTTCGGCCAAACAAATGGCTGATTGTAATGAAAATATGATTTTTACAATAACTGGTATTGCTGCGCTTAGTGAAGAAGGCGTGGCTAGTACCGAAGAAGTATCAGCAATAGCAGAAGAACAAAGCGCTTCGGTAGAAGAAGTTAATGCCCTGGCCGAAAACTTGGCCGATATTTCCAGTAAACTCAAACAATCAGTAGCTCAATTTGAAATCGATTCAATATAGGGAAAATAGTGTTTTAAGTTTTAAGATTCCATTTTATCTGGTTTTTGTAGTTAATTTCCAAATATCTTCCTTTTGACAATACCTTGAAATAAAAATCGAAGGCGGAAGCTATGAATCAGCTAGCGGTAATTTGTGATGATTTGACGGGGGCTATGGAAGCAGGGCTGCAATTGTTCAAAAAAGGGTTCCCGGCCTATGTGATAATTCTAACGCGCGTGCTTGGACATGCGCATTTTGAAGGGTTGCGGCAGAATAGCGCTGCCGCCTTTATTATCGATACCGAAAGTAGAAATGTAAGCCGTGATGAAGCAGCAAGTAGAATACAGGCTGCCTGGCGAGGAATTGCTCAAGCCGGGTTTAGACTGGTATATAAAAAAGTAGATTCAACATTGAGAGGAAATCTTGGCAGGGAAATGGAGGTTATACTCCAACAAGCGGAGTTCGAGATGATGGTATTTGTCCCAGCCCTTCCTTTTAATGGTCGGACAACTAAAAAAGGATATCATTACCTGGGTGGGAGTAAGTTGACTGAATCCGATTTGGCAAAGGATCCTTTTGCGCCGATCCATGATTCTTATATCCCTAATGTTCTTACCCAACAAACTTCAGTTCCTACCGTAGTCGTTTCACTGGAGGAAATCCGCAAAGGGGCGGATTTCCTGGAAAGCTGGTTCCGTGAATTACATTTCAGAGGGTGTCAGATAGCAATTGTCGATGCGGAAACTGAAGATGACTTAAGGATTATTTCAGCCGCTTTGGCAAAAAGCAGTTTGCGCCTTTTGCCATGCGGTTCAGCTGGGTTGTTTGCTAAAATGACATTGCCGGCCGCCCAGAACGTCGCTATACTTTCTACCTCTTCCCGTCATCAAGCAAATGGGTCGAGCCGGGCGGTACTTATCATCTCAGGAAGTCCAGCGAAAGTTACCAAGCAGCAAATCCAGAATGGGGCTAAGCATGATTTGCCCGTCATTCGCCTGGCACCTCATATGCTAATCAAGTCTTTCTGGACGAGAAAAGAAGTCGATGCAGTAATACAGAAAGCAGTCTCTTACCTGAAAAGAGGGGAAAGTGTCATTATTGATGGGGCAGGCGAAGGGAAAGAAGAAATAACAGCCCAATATGGCAAAAGTAGGCGGAGGCTCCAGAAAGACAGTCAAAGAATTCAAAATCAATTATCTCGGGTATTTAAAAAAGTGGTTACCGGGACAGAAATCGCCGGTGTAATGGTGATTGGGGGAGATACTCTAAACCGGGTCTGTCAGAAAATGCAGGCCAAAGCCATTCGGATTACGAACGAAGTAGAAGCATTTATCCCGGCAGGAGAGATGATGCTCAAACAAAATCAAATCATTCCGATTGTCAGCAAAGCAGGAGGCTTTGGAAGCGAAGACATAATCATGAAGGTCATCCAATATTTTTCAAGTCAAACGGAAGCTAGGAAGGAAATGTAAGAATGAACGATCAATTGCCGATTATTGGAATATCCATGGGAGACCCGGCGGGCATCGGGCCTGAAATCGTAGCGAAGGCTTTGGCACAAAAAGAGGTGTATGAGGTTTGTTTGCCTCTTGTGACTGGGGACGCAGCAACGATAGAGCAGGCAGTGAAGATTGCCAAAGTGGACCTTAAAGTGCACCCTATAGATAATGTTTCCGAAGCAAGATTTGAATATGGAATCATGGATGTTATCGACTTAAAGAATGTAATATTAAACGAGTTGGTGCGCGGGAAAGTTTCGGCAATGGCTGGTAAAGCTGCATTTGAAGCTGTCAAAAAACTTATTGAGCTGGCCATGGCAGATGAAATTGATGCCACCGTTACAGGGCCAATCCATAAAGAGGCTATCAATAAAGCCGGTTTTCATTATAGCGGACATACTGAAATATACGCTGATTTTACCAAGACCAAGGATTATTCAATGATGCTGGTTGATGGAAACTTACGGGTCGTCCATGTTTCGACCCATGTATCATTGCGTCAGGCCTGCGATTATGTGAAGCGGGAAAGAGTGCTGAAAGTAATCCAATTGGCTTTTGATACCATGAAAGACTTCGGAATCGCTAAGCCCAGGATCGGGGTGGCGGGACTCAATCCCCACGCAAGTGATGGCGGGCTCTTTGGCTGGGAGGAAGAAAAAGAAATTATACCGGCCATCGAAGAGGCAAAAACGATGGGAATCAACGCAGAGGGGCCGGTATCTCCCGATACGCTTTTTTCCAAGGCTAAGGGTGGCCAATACGATATCGTGGTCGCCATGTATCATGACCAGGGGCATATTCCTTTGAAGTTAGTGGGATTTGTCTATAATGAAAAGGAAAAAAAGTGGAGCTCCGTGAGTGGTGTGAATATCACTCTTGGACTTCCGATCATCCGCACTTCCGTAGATCACGGGACTGCATTTGAAGAAGCGGGTAAAGGAACCGCCATATCCGAGAGTCTGATGCATGCCATTTTCTATGCAGCGAGATTTGCTGAGCAGCGAAGACTCAAGAACCCAAGAAAGCTTAAGTAAAGCCAGAGTTACTTGAAATCCGGATTATCAATAAATAATGGAGGGATCGAATAAATGGTATTTACTAAAATTTATGATTTAAGCCAGCCAATCTCGCAGGAGTGCCCCGGTTGGCCCGAATTTAAACCAACCAATATCTTACGGGAGTATAACAGCACCATACATGGATTTAATGCCGAGACTGTGACGATGAATACCCATACCGGGACCCACATTGATGCTCCGTTTCATTTTTTCAATCAAGGCGCGAAAATTGATCAGCTTCCATTAGAAAATTTATCAGGTCCTGCTATTTTTCTTGATCTCCGTAACATTAGTAAAGATACTCCCATTACCGCTGAGAAGCTTGAGGCTTTTAGTTCCTTTATCGAAGCTGATGACATTGTGATTTTGGTTACCGGTTGGAATGCAAAACGGGCTATGAAAGAAGAATATCTTTTTCAATGGCCTTATTTGGACGGTTCCGGTGCCGAATTTTTGCTCTCTCGTCATATCAAAGGGGTTGGTTGCGATACTTTAAGTCTCGGTGGCTGGGGATCTCCAGCCAAAGGTCGTCCTTGCCACGAAGCCATCCTTGGTGCGGGGAAATTCATTGTCGAAGAACTTAATGTGCCTGATTTACTAATAGACGGCCAGCATCATCTTTTCAGCTGTTTTCCGATTCTGCTAAGTGATTGTGGCGGAGCCTGGACAAGGGCGGTCGTATACGAGGTGAAGTAGCGCACGCTAAGCTCATTCATCTCAAGTTCTTTTCGGAGGTAGAGGGAGCATGCTAAAGAATAAAAGAGGAAGGGGAATGTAAGATGGAGCAGTGTAGTATCCAACTTCCATATGGAGAAACCATGATCGAATTTACTATTCCGGAGCGGAACCTTTTAGGAGTTTATTCTCCGTCGGATATTGCGCCTGTGGTCGATATTGAATCAGAGGTTAAACAAGCTCTGGCAACTCCTATCGGGTCTCCATCCCTAGGTGAGCTGGTAAAGGATAAAAAGAAAATCGTAATCGTTGCCGACGATAATACACGTCCTACGCCAACGGATAAGATCATCCCAATTTTATTAAATGAAATGAATAAAGCGGGGATTTGCGATCAACAGGTAACCGTAATTATTGCTCTGGGCACGCACCGGTCGATGACAGCAGAAGAAATTATGATCAAGTTCGGCCCGGAAGTTGTTAAAAGAGTCAAGATTATCAATCACGACTATAAAGATCCGGCTGGTTTAATTGACTTGGGAAAAACCAGGAATGGGACGCCAATTACTATCAACAAATTAGTATATGAAGCTGATTTCAAAATTGGAGTCGGCAGTATTGTACCGCATCATATTCCCGGATTCGCCGGTGGCGCTAAAATTGTGCAACCCGGGGTTTGTGGTGAAGCAACTACGGGTTTTACACATCTTTTAAGCACTAAAGAACCCAGATCATTACTGGGTATTGAGGACAACCCCGTGAGGCGCGAATTAAATCAAATCGCCCGGCAGGTTGGCCTACATACCATCTTTAATACGGTATTGGATAGACACGGTCGTGTCGTTAAGGGGTTTTTCGGTGATGTGGAGGCGGCCTTTAACGCCGGAGTCAAGGTCAGTCAGGCTGTCTATACGGTAAAAGTTCCACAGGAAGCCGATATTGTACTGGCTGGTTCTCATCCCTGCGATATCGAGTTCTGGCAGGCCCATAAAACTCTTTATGCCGGAGAACGAGTGGTCAAGCAAAATGGAGTGATTATTGTTGTCACTCCCTGTCCGGAGGGTGTGGCCAAAACCCATCGGGAAATTGTCGACTATGCCGGTTTGCCTTCGCGACAAATTAAGCAAATGCATCAAGAAGGAAAGATCGATGATCCAGTTGCCGCCGCTTTAGGGATCGCTTGGGCTCAGGTCCGCGAGCGGGCCCAAGTTTATCTTGTCGCGGGGGGGATATCCGATGATGAGGCCAGGAAAATCGGTTTTACTCCGTTCAAAAATGTGGTGGAAGCCTTACAAGCCGCTCTTAATGTAATGGGAAAGCAAGCGAAGGTTGCTGTACTAACTCATGCTCCAGATACATTGCCCATTATTGAGAATTTATCATAGGGAAGGAGGAATATAAGGAAAAAACCAGGCCATGCAATATTGATCGTATTTGAACTAAAAAATGATTAATTGGAGGCATTATAATGAAAAAGTTCATGGGTGTTCTTTTAATTGTGCTTTTCACGTATTCTTTGGTTGAGTTTGGTAGTAACACTGCCCTTGCAAAAGGCGATTCCAAGGTGATGGTGATGCGGATAGCTCATACCCTGGCTCCGGATTCTCATTACCAAAAAGGGTTATTGAAATTTGCCGAGATTTTTGAGAAAAAATCCGGCGGCCAAGTGAAAGTGGAGATATTCCACGACTCTCAACTCGGCAGTGAAAGGGATGCCATTGAAGGAGTATCCATGGGAACAATTGAGTGCACTCTGAGTTCTACGGGTCCGTTGGCAAATTTCTCCAAAAAGTTTATGGCCTTTGATTTGCCTTTTATCATCCAGGATCGCGGTAAGGCATTTAAAGTGATGGATGGAAAGATCGGGAAGAGCATCTTGGATTCGGTCGCTGACAAAGGACTAATCGGACTGGGATTTTGGGAGAATGGGTTCCGGATGATTACCAACAGCAAACAGCCTATCAATACCCTTAAAGATATCGCCGGCCTTAAGATCCGCCTAATGGAAAATCCGGTACATATGGAAACCTTCAGAGTTATGGGTGCTCAACCTGTCCCGATGCCTTTTGGTGAACTATTCACGGCGATGCAGCAGAAAACTGTTGATGGCCAGGAGAATCCATTAGTAATTATCTATACCAGCAAATTTTATGAGGTTCAAAAATACTTGGCTTTGACGGGCCATTTCTATTCACCTGCTGTGTTTTTGGTTAGCAAGTCCTTTTATAATAAGTTATCTCCCAAGCTGCAAAAAGATCTCGTCGCTTCAGAAAAAGAAGCTCGTACCTGGGAGAGAAATTATTGCGTCGATTTGGAAAAAGATTTGGTCAGCAAGTTAAAAGCAAATGGAATGATTGTTACGATTCCGGACAAGAAACTCCTGCAGGGAGCGACTAAATCTGTTTATGACAAGTTTCGCGCCGATATCGGTGGGGATATTATTGATGCCTTATTAAAGTAATAAGATGATGGGAAGGGGCTGTCCAAAAGATAGCCTCCTTTTTATTATGAAGGAGTGATGTCGATGAACGGTAAATTTCTTGACAATATCGAAGAGTATCTGTTGATCATTCTTTTCCCTATCATGACTTTTATTGTTCTTTTGGCTACCGCAGTCCGGTATTTAAAACTGGGTGCCATACCCTGGTCGGAAGAGCTTGCCAGGTATATCATGATTTGGATGGCTTATATCGGCGCTAGTCTGGGGATAAAAAGAAATGCTCATTTTGGAGTCGAATTCTTTGTGAAAATGTTGCCCTCATCCGTGGCCAAATATGCCAAGTACTTCAAGACCGCCATCGTGATCTTGTTTAATGTGCTGATTATTTATTACACGATCCAGATAATTGGCTATCAAATAAAGACAGGTCAAACTTCTCCTGCTTTGCAGATCCCTATTTGGCTTGCGTATCTGGCATTGCTATGTGGGGCCCTTCTGATGGTCATAAGAGTTATCCAGTATACTGTGCTTACCTCAAAAAAGGAAGTATTCCAAGAGCAAAAGAGAGGCGTTGATCAGATATGACGATTATTTTGTTCGGGGTGCTTTTGATCTTACTAATTTTGGATATTCCGATAGGCGTGGCCCTTGGAATGGCTGCAATACTTTCACTTCTTTTCGGGGACATGCCGACTCCGCCATTAGTGGTTGCCCAGCGGATGTTCACATCGGTTGATTCATTTCCTTATATGGCCATACCATTTTTCATGCTGGCTGGCGGTCTGATGGAAAGCGGAGGCATCTCCAAGCGTTTGATTAATTTTGCCAGGGCTTGCGTGGGTACGGTCCCGGGAGGATTAGGGATCATAACAGTGGTAGCCAGTGCCTTTTTCGGCGCTATTTCCGGATCCAATCCCGCTACTGTAGCTGCTATTGGAGGTATCATGATCCCGGCAATGATCAAAGCTGGGTACCCCAAAGATTTTTCCGCTGCTGTAGCGGCTGCGGGTGGAACCTTAGGCGTAATCATCCCGCCCAGTATACCGATGGTCACCTATGGGGTAGTGGCAGGGGTTTCGATCGGCACCCTATTTATGGCAGGATTTGTACCGGGAATCATCATCGCGATAGCATTATGCATGGTCATTTATTTTTCCGCCGTCAAAATGGATCTGCCAAAAGGCGAGCCCAGGAATTTGAAAAGTTTCATTGGTGCTTTTAAAGAAGCGATTTTGGCGCTGATAATGCCATTAATTATTCTTGGAGGCATCTACGGTGGTGTTTTTACCCCTACTGAAGCGGCCGCTGTAGCTGTGATCTACTCCTTTTTTGTCAGCATTTTTGTTTACAAGGAACTGAAAATGAGCGATCTGGGTCAGGTCATTATTAAGGCGGGTGTCAGTACTTCGGTGGTATTTTTTGTTATTGCGACGTCATCATCCTTTTCCTGGCTGATCACCAGTGCACGGATACCGATGGCAATTACCCAAGCCATGATAAGCTTTTCGAGCAATAAATATGTTATTCTCTTCATGATTAATGTGCTTCTTTTAATACTGGGGACATTCTTAGAGACTCAAGCCATTATTCTTTTGGTAGCGCCTATAATTCTGCCCTTGGCGCTTCAATTGGGTATTAATCCGATAGTTCTCGGGTTAATTATGGTTGTCAATACTTCAATAGGCATGATAACGCCTCCGATGGCGGTAAATCTTTTCGTGGCATGTGGTATTTCAAACCTGAGTATCGAAAAAATTACAAAAAAGATCATACCCTTCCTAGTGGTGGAGATAGTGATTGTTTTACTCATATCTAATTTACCGCAAGTTATTATGGTTGTACCCAGTCTTTTCGGCAGGTAGAAAAGTTAAAGAAGGGGTCCCCAAAAGACTTTATCATATGGGGACTCCTTTTTCATTTTACTCTCAAGCGTCCAGTGATTGGTAATAGTCATGAACACCATGCTCTTTATGATAAATTTTATGTTAAATGAAAAAGGTTTTCTTGAGCCTATTTACTGTCGGTGAATATTTTAAAAATATCTTATTCATTGCCTCTTTATTTACAAAGATCTTCTCAATTGCTATAATAAATATCAATTATCCGGCAAAAGTGCAAACAGTGTAATGACCCTTAACGATAGTAAAGATAATTAACGGACATTACACAGTTGCTTTTGTGGAATATTATTGTAGGATGGTAGGAGGATGAACAAATGATTGTAGTAATGAATCTGGAAGCTACGGAAGAACAGATCCAGCATGTGCAGGATAAACTCCAAGAATGGGGTTTTGGGATCCATTTTTCCAAAGGGGTAGAACGGACAATTTTAGGGGCTATTGGCCAGAAAAGACCTGGGGTTATGGAATCCATTGAGGCCATGGATGGGGTCGAAAAAGTGGTTCCGATTTCGCAACCTTTTAAACTGGCTAGTCGTGAATTTCAAAATGCCCCTTCCGTGGTGCAGGTCGGAGACGTCATTTTTGGCGGCCCTAAAGTAGTGGTCATAGCCGGGCCTTGCGCAGTCGAGAATGAACAACAGATGGTGGATACAGCCAAGGCTGTAAAAAAAGCAGGTGCAACCATGCTTAGGGGCGGCGCTTTTAAACCTCGAACCTCTCCATACGCTTTTCAGGGTTTGGAGGAGGCAGGCTTAAAAATATTGCAGCAGGTTAGTCAGGAAGTGGGCTTGCCCTTTGTTACCGAAGTGGTAAATCCGATGGAAGTGGAATTAGTGGCCAAATATGCTCCTATGCTTCAAGTGGGAGCTCGAAATATGCAGAATTTTACTTTACTCAAAGAAATCGGTAAAGTAAAAAAACCGGTCATCTTAAAACGAGGTTTGGCGGCTACCGTCGATGAATGGCTTATGGCAGCTGAATATATATTAAGTGAAGGCAATTACCAGGTTGTTCTTTGCGAGCGGGGAATCCGTACTTATGAGACCTCAACCCGCAATACCCTCGACTTAAGCGCAGTGCCGTCTGGAAAAAGGCTAAGTCATTTGCCAATCATTGTTGATCCCAGTCATGGCACAGGAAAACGTTATTTGGTGGGTCCGCTCAGTAAAGCGGCTGTTGCTGTCGGTTGCGACGGGTTAATTATTGAAGTCCATCCTGACCCGGAAAATGCTTTATCCGATGGTCCACAATCACTAAACTTCAATGGCTTTGCTAATTTAATGAGCGAGATTACTCCGGTCGTTCAGGCATTAGGACGGATTATATAATGGCAACAATAAGTAATACTCCGATAGCTGTGTTGGGTCTGGGACTCATGGGTGGTTCGTTAGCCTTATCTTTAAGCCACAGTGGTTTTGCTGTTGCCGGTTGGGATGAAAATCCCGCTGTAGTGAACGAAGCGTTTCGGATTGGAGCTATCGGGCGGATTCCGTTAAATTTGGAAGATGCCGTTGCTGGTGCCAAAGTTATATTTATAGCAACTCCGGTATCATCTATCAGCAAGGCTATTCAAAGTGCCTTGCCATTCACCACACCTGGAACCATTTTTTCCGATTTGGGAAGCATAAAGGAAGTTATACTTCATGAGGTATTTTCTTTCTTACCTGATACCCATTATTTTGTAGCCGGTCATCCAATGACCGGTTCTGAGCAACAGGGAATCCAAGCTGCGGATCCATTTTTATTTCAAAATGCCGCTTATATTTTAATTGAAAATCCTAAAACTCCGGCCGCGATTTTAAAGCAGGTCATCGAAATCATTTGGTATACCGGAGCCCATATTTTAACGTTAGCAGCGGCTGAACATGATCGGATCGTGGCAATGGTATCTCACCTGCCTCATCTACTGGCGGCTACGTTGGCTAAAACTGCCGGAGTTGATGAGGAACTCCATCCGGGAACCCTTAATCTGGCAGCCGGCGGATTTCGGGATACAACCCGTATTGCGATGGGAGCACCGGAGGTTTGGGAAGGTATTATCCTAGGTAACAGGCAACGGATTATCAAAGCGATAGAAGATTTCCAGATTGAACTTAACGAGTTAAAGGACATATTAATAACTGACGCTCATCACGACTTACGAACCTTTTTGGAGAAAGCCCGTGGGGTCCGGGCCCAAATTCCTGCCAAAAATAAGGGCTTTTTGACGCTGCTATACGAGATGGTAGTAACCATCGAAGATCGCCCGGGTACGATTGAATCCGTGCTGCATCATTTGGCTGAGGCAGGACTGAATATCAAGGATATTGAAATTTTACGGGTTCGTGAAGGGGAAGGCGGTACCCTTCGTTTAGCCATGGAAAATAGTCAGGCCGTCGATGAAGCAATAGGAGTCTTGGAGGGCCAAGGTTTTAAAGTGAGGAGAAGATAGCTTTTCATGGGTTACGACTTACATACACATTCAATCTATTCCGACGGTACTCTAAAACCAGCGGAGTTGATCAATAAGGCTATCACCAAGGGGCTATCCGGTATTGCCCTCACCGATCATGATTCGATCGGTGGGATTTCCGAAGCAGCCATGGAAGCAGCCAAGCATAAATATACTTTTGTTCCCGGTGTTGAACTGACTACGGATTATGGAACATCTGAAGTCCATGTTTTAGGTTACAATTTTGATCTACATTATCAAGTGTTGTTGTCAAAATTAGAAAGAATCGTAGAATCTCGCAATGAACGGGCCAGGTTAATCATTAAAAAGTTGAAACAACACAATCTTCCGTTATCGTGGGAGAAAGTGCGGGCTCAAACCACCAGCCGGTTTATAGGACGCTCGCATATTTTTAAAGCACTGGAAAGGGAAGGCATGATTTCAAAGGAACATAGACAAGGAGCCTTCGAATATTATTTAGGGAAAAATGGAGTTGCCTACGTGCCTCATGATGAGATTGGAACATTTGAAGCGATTGAACTTATTAATAATGCTGGAGGAATTGCAGTTCTGGCTCATCCCGGACGTATGAACAACGATTCTTTAATTCCGGAGTTTGTTGCTGGGGGGTTAAAAGGTCTGGAAGTGTATTATCCAACCCATAATCCACAGCAAACCGCTAAATATTTAGAGCTGGCTCAGAAATATCATCTGTTTTGTACCGGCGGATCAGATTATCATGGGGCCTTGAGCCATGCCAGACTTGGGGATGCCCAAGTCGAGGAAATCGATGCATGGTTTTATATCAAAATGACGGTTCCGAATTGAGGATGCAGGCTTCCAAACAAATATTAAATAACTGGGTCTTAAAAGGCAAGACTGGGGATTTTTCAGGCAAATGGACACACAACAGCATCAAATATGGATAATAAATAAAGAAACAGATATTCTTCCTGCTTGTTGTACAAAATTCCTGCTAAGTTTCCATTATTTATTATCAAAAAAATAAAAAAAGCCTCTTTACAGATAAGATGTTTTTCGATATACTAATACATGCGCTCGTGAGAACGTGTTCGAAAGAACGTGATTGCGAGAACGTGAACATTGGGAAATTAGCTCAGCTGGTGAGAGCACCTGCCTTACAAGCAGGGGGTCGTAGGTTCGAATCCTACATTTCCCACCATTCATTAAAAAACGGAGCCGTGGTGTAGTCGGTTTAACATGCCAGCCTGTCACGCTGGAGACCGTGGGTTCGAGTCCCATCGGCTCCGCCATTTAAAATCAATGAGTGGTTAAAA
>JAEZKW010000354.1 GCA_023415375.1 Bacillota bacterium | reverse complement strand
CGGACTGGTTGAAATCTGCCAATCGTGGTTTACAGTCGGGTCAATGTTTTTTTGATCGCGGATGAAGTTAATCATCAAGTTACGGATTTGACCGTCGTCGCCAAAGGCTTTTGCCGAATCGAAGACCACTTTGGGATTGGTGATTCCGGCCGCTTTCATAAACCCTCCACCGCCGTTATAGCGGTAATTATTAATGGCTACCGTAAAGACATCTTGGCCTGTGACTAGCTTTTTGTTTACGGTCAGGTTTTGAATGCGCTGCCCCACTGGTTTTGTAAGATCAATCGTATAGCTGGCTCCGTATAACTGATCCAGGTTGTAATCAGGGATGTTTAAGGCCTTGTCCTTGACAATCGGATCGCTTGGGGAATTTACCCCCGCATAATAACGGACTGACCACTCCATCCAGTCTTTGAGCTGTTTTCCAGTGATTTCAATGCCGTATAAATAGTTTTCGTATACATAAACCGCCATCAGATCTTGAATGGAGACATCGCCTTTTAAGATACGGGCCGAACTGCTAAGAGGCGCAGCAATCGACAGATCGGTTTTTGCGTAATATTTTTGTACTTTGTTGATGAAATCCATCAGGGCTGTTTCTTTGACCAGTTGGTCCTCACCCAAAAAGTCTCCCTGGGCGGTACCGATTTTCGTTCCGATATAAGCCAAAGTTGCATCTTGATAAGGCTTGGCTAACTCGGTGATAACAGGATCAGCAACGATAGAATCATCCATTGGAGTGGTTTTACTGGTTTTATTACTGACAAGCCATTTTCCATCGGAGCTTTTATCGATATTAAAGTCGATTTGGGACACAAATTGACCCCATTTTCCAGGCTCTGTTACAATGACTTTTTGACCATCCGGGTTGATATAATCATGTTCGCTGATATTCATGTGGGCGTGACCGGCGATAATGGCGTCAATCCCCTTAACACCGGTGGCTACAGCCTTTACCTGATTCTCGGGTATAGTATCTGCCGGAGATTCTTCTCCGGAGTGCATGGCAACAATTATGATATCGGCTCCTTCGGTACGCATTTTGGGAACCCACTCGCCGGCTTGATGAACCAGGTCGCTAAATTGTAATCCTTCGTAATGGGAAACATCTTCCCATGAGGGTATTTCCTTGGTGGTCAGTCCTAAAACTCCAACTTTGATCGGGCCTTTGGGAGTATCCAACGTTTTTATAAAATAAGGCACTACAAAATTGGAATGGTCGCTCCGGTAGGTGTTGGCTGAAAGAACGGCGATATGCTCTTTTTTGGCATCCCCGATGATCCGGTTTAAAACATCCAGCCCATAGTTGAACTCATGATTTCCCAGCACCCAGCCATCATATTTCATAGCACCCATTACCTTAATCAGCGGGTATTCCGATTTGGTATCGAGTTTGTCATAGTAATATGAAAGGGGGGTACCTTGAATGGTATCGCCATTATCGATCAGGAGCGTATTGGGATTTAAGGCTCTGATTCGGGATACATAGGTGGAGACTTTTGCCAGGCCTAAGTTGGCTGATTTTGCAGCCGAATAATCCCATGGGAATATATTGCCATGAATATCGGAGGTTGCCAAAATTGTAATGGTGTTAGCATTTACAGCAGCTTGCACTATTGGTGCGATTCTTCCATCCGTTGTTGCACTGACCGTTCCTTGGGTTTTAACTGCGTCAATATAGATATCACGGGCTAACTTATAGCTGTCTGTATATGTTTTCGCCACAGCAGGATCGGTGAATTCAAGGAAGCCGTCACCGCCTGCACCCATAAAATTATTAGTTGCAACCAGATATTGAGTGCTGTTGTCAAGCTGCTTCCCGTCGGCCTTTTTAATGTCGACAACCCGCTGCATATTGGGCCGATTTGGGTCATAAGTAAAGGAAAGCCCCGATAGTTGAATACCTTTTCCATTGTCCTGGACGGCCTGTTCTAATATAACTTTGATTTGAGCTGGAGTCATTTTAAGGGTAACGATCGTATTATCGAAAGGCATAAATTGGAACATGGTACCAACGGTGATGTCGCCCTTTGGAATATCGCAGCGCAGGCCGCCGTTGTTGACAAAACCAAAGTCAGCATTTACGGCTTTCCTGGTGACTTCAGCGGTCCAATTGCCTAAGGAAGAATCACTAAAGGGTCTAAGATTTTGTGAGCGGGTCAGCTCGTTAGCTGCAATACCGATCTTTTTATTAAATTCAGCTCCTACTGCTAAATTGGCTTGATTTACGACATGTTGAACTTCGGAATCAACACTCGGATTTGCAGTGCTATACAAATCTGTGGCGTCAGTATAAATCATTTCACCCGGGGTGACTTTGCCATTGGCGCCGAGGGTGATTTTTAATTCAAGATAACCCTGGCCGTATGATCCGGCGATACCGACAGGAATCTGATGAATTCCAGCAGCGACTACAGTATGGGTATGACCACCGAATATCGCGTCCACCCCATTGATTTTAGCGGCAAAATCAGCCAGGTTGCCGGAAATAACACCCGAACTTTGATTGGCAGCAGCTCCCATATGGGCCAGAACCACCACAATCCGGGCTCCTTTTTTCCGCAATTCGGATGCCAGCTTATTCACAATTGGCACCGGGTCTTTAAAACTAATGTTTTTGATATAGGATGGCATAATAATGGAAGGGAAATCAATATTATCAACGATACCGATAATACCAATTTTAACACCGCTTTTTTGAAGTAAAACATAAGGTTTTACGTAGTTAACCGGTTTATCAGTGGTTTTGTCATAGATATTGGCAGCCAATACAGGTATTGAAGAGTTTTTTAAGGTGGCTGATTTTGGGTTGATTACACTCTCAATGCCCCAATCGTATTCATGATTGCCTAACGCCATGGCGTCGAAATGAAGATTGTTCATAAATTCGATTACGGGCTGGCCTTTTAATACATTCGACAGAGGGGTGCCTTGAAACATATCGCCACCCGATAACAAAATGGTATTGGGGTTCGAATTCTGAATGGTTTTAATTTGCTTGGCTAGGACAGCCGCTCTTTGTTGCATAATGGGAGTTCCATCTTTTAGTTTTCCAGAGTTCTGTAAATAGCCATGAAAATCAGTAATCTCGATAAAATCAAAAACTTTGGGACTTGCCTCTGCAGAAAAAACCTGGGTTATAGAGGGTATACAAAGACCCAGTACCAAAAACGCCCCGAGCATAAACCTGATTATTTTTTGATTGGATTGCACCATCGTTTGCCTCCTTATATTTTTTTGGACTTCTGATTTCAAATTCAATTGCAAGATGAATCATATATCATTTCGCTTGAATTATTCGTTTTCCTTTTTATGGAATCATCAAATCCTTGTTAACCTTTAGGCTAATATATTTCTGGACCAGCAAGTGGGCCATGTAATTTAACAACCCATCGATAAAGGGAAATTTGTAATGATGCAGAATTTAGATTGTATATTCTGAATATGGAGGCTCGATCATGAAAAATGAAGTTGATCCGGGATTTAACCGTGAATTGTCCGCAATGATCGATCATACTTTGCTGAAACCGGAAGCAACAGCCGATCAGATTACCAAGTTGTGTCAGGAAGCCTTGCAATATGAGTTCAAATCAGTTTGTATCAATCCTTTCTGGGTTCCTTTAGCGGCTATGTTGCTTAAAGGCTCGAAAGTTAACATTTGTACGGTGATTGGATTTCCTTTGGGAGCGATTACTTCGGAGGCCAAGGCAGATGAAGCCCGGGAAGCGGTCCGTAATGGTGCAACTGAGGTCGATATGGTCATCAATATTGGAGCTTTAAAATCTGGGCAGGTAGACGTCGTACTTCATGATATTCAGTGTGTGGTTCATGCCGTAAAGCGAAGTACAGTGGTTAAAGTTATTTTAGAAACCGGTTTACTGACAGACAGTGAGAAGGTAAAAGCCTGTGAACTATGCAAAGAGGCCGGTGCAGATTTTGTAAAAACTTCGACTGGCTTTGGCGCAGGGGGAGCCACAGTCGAAGATGTTCGCTTGATGAGGGAAACTGTCGGCGAAAAAATGGGAGTCAAGGCATCCGGTGGGATTCGGGATTATGAAACAGCTATGGCGATGATTCATGCCGGGGCTAATCGCATAGGGGCTAGTTCAGGGATTGCTATTGTAACTCATAATGCCCAAAACCAGGTAAAGGGAGACTACTAATGCGGTTATTGGATTTACATGACCCGATCGATTACGCATATTTATACATTGTGTCAGATTTGTGTCCTGAAATACAAGGGATTCCATTATATTTATTACACAAAATTAATATTTTCCCATAGAGGAATACATTAACTTTGCGCGAAATTTTAGTTATATAGATTAGTTAATAAAATTGTAAAGGGGTGTTTAAGTTTTAATGAAAAAGCTCTATTTTCTTTTTGCGGCAGTTTTATTGCTTGCACTTTCTTTATCGATGGCAAGCGCTAGTAGTCTGAAAGTCGGTATGGTTACCGATGCTGGTACAATTGATGATAAATCGTTTAATCAAGGAACCTGGGAAGGCGTTATCAAGGCAGGTAAAGTATTAAAATTAGAAACCAAGTATTTAAAGCCGAGCGGTACAACTGAAGCCGATTATCTAAAAGAAATTGGCAACTTAGTTGATGCCGGGTACAATATGGTAGTTTGCCCTGGGTTTAAGTTCGAAACCGCAATTTTCCAAGCTCAAGACAAATATAAAGATGCCAAATTCGTACTCATCGACGGCGCTCCTCATGGAGGCGACGGTAAGGCGGTCGTTAAATCGAACACGGTTTCAATTTTCTTTGCTGAGCAAGAAGCAGGTTTTCTAGGTGGTATTGCCACAGCCCTGCAATTAAAAACCGGTGATGTAGGATACATCGGTGGTATGGAAATTCCGCCGGTCCAAAAATATAACTGGGGTTTCCAACAAGGTGTAGCTTATGCTAATGCTAAATTAGGAACCAAAGTAACCATAAAGCCGGAAAACGTTATATATCAGGGCACATTTAACGATGTTGCTGCCGGGCAACAATTGGCAGCCCAGATGTTTGATCGAGGCGTAAAAGCAATCTTCTGCGCAGCCGGTGGCGTGGGTATCGGTGGTATTAATGAAGCCAAATCAAGAGTTAAAGCAGGAAAAGAAGCTTGGATTATCGGCGTCGATGTTGATCAATATTCAGATGGTATTTATGGTGGTACAAAATCGGTCATCCTTACTTCGGCCATGAAAAAAATCGATGAGGCCGCTTTTAATATGGTTAAGGCAGAGAAAAGCAATAAATTCCCTGGCGGACAAACGCTGATCTTTAATTCTAAGAATAATGGAGTTGGGATTCCTGCTAAAAACCCCAATCTCTCAGCTAATGTTCAAAGTAAAGTGTTATCAGTATTTAAACAATTACAATCTGGCGCAATCAAAGTTTCCGATCAAAAAGGAAATTTGATTAAATAATTTTGGTTTTGATGAAAGAAGAGGATGGGTTTAGCCACCTCTTCTTTTTTTTTAAGTTGCGTTTTGTAATATTTTTAATATCTTTCCAATTTAATTATTCTAAATTCCCCAAAAGATGTATTATAATACATATTAGTAATCAAATGTTGCAAATTTCCACCTAAAAAAGGGGATGTGTAAATGGAATATGTAGTGGAAATGTTGAATATTCGGAAGGAATTCCCCGGTATTGTTGCTAATGATGATATTACAGTGCAATTGAAACAAGGAGAAATTTTGGCCCTCTTGGGGGAAAATGGTGCTGGAAAGTCAACTTTGATGAGCATTCTTTTTGGCCTATATCAACCAGAACGCGGGACCATTAAGATACGAGGCGAAGAAGTTAAAATAAGTGACCCGAATGTCGCTAACAGCCTAGGAATAGGAATGGTTCATCAACATTTCAAACTCGTTCATAACTTTACAATTACTGAAAATATCATCCTTGGGCTTGAACCCAAAAAAGGGATTGTAATCGATATTCGTTCCGCAGCAAAACGGATTCAGCAACTTTCAGAAAAATATGGACTTAATGTCGATCCTTATGCCAAAATCGAAGATGTCAGTGTCGGAATGCAACAAAGGGTCGAAATTATGAAAATGTTGTATCGCAATGCTGAAGTTTTGATATTTGATGAGCCGACTTCGGTGCTGACCCCTCAGGAAATTCAAGAGTTGATGAAAATCATGCGCAATCTCATTAACGAGGGGAAATCGATTATTCTGATTACCCATAAATTGAAAGAAATTAAAGCGATCGCCGATCGTTGCACAGTGATCAGACGCGGAAAATTGATTGGGACTGTTGATGTAGCTTCCACATCTGAGGCAAAAATGGCTGAAATGATGGTGGGTCGCGAAGTTTCTTTTTCGGTTGAAAAAGGGCCGTCGAACCCCGGTGAGGTCATTTTGCGGATGGAAAACCTATCGGTTCTTAATAACCGGAAACTGAAGGGATTAAAAAATTTTTCGCTGGAAGTCCGCTCCGGTGAGATCGTAGGAATCGCCGGCGTGGAGGGAAATGGACAGCTGGAATTGATTGAAGCTTTGACCGGTCTAAGGAAGGTTGAGTCCGGCAAGGTGTATCTAAGAGAAAAGGATATTACCGGGACTCCGGTAAGAAACCGAATTGAATCGGGTATCGCATCGATTCCCGAGGATCGGCATAAACACGGACTGGTTTTGGATTTTACAGTCGAAGATAACCTGGTTTTAAAATCATTTCATCAGGCTCCATACTCCAGAAACGGCCTGCTTAACCGGGATGTAATTCATCAACATGCTGAACAACTAATAGAAGATTTTGATGTACGGGCTGGAGAGGGTCCGGCATCGATTGCCCGTTCGCTTTCGGGAGGAAATCAGCAAAAAGCTATCGTAGGACGGGAAATTGATCTGAATCCGGAAATATTAATCGCGGTTCAACCAACCCGGGGACTTGATGTCGGAGCTATCGAGTATATTCATAGGCGTATCGTAGAACAACGGGATCGTGGGAAAGCGGTTTTATTGATTTCTTTAGAGTTGGACGAAATACTCGATTTATCAGACAGAATTGCTGTCATTAATAACGGAGAACTCATTGATATTGTTGAGGCCGGGGCGACCAATGAAAATGAAGTCGGTCTGATGATGGCCGGAGTCAAGAGAGGTGAACACCGATGAAAGTCAAATTCAACAAAGACTACCTTTTAGCACTGGTTGCGGTGGTTCTGGGTTTACTGGCTGGTGCCATCTTAATCGTTATTACCGGGAACAATCCGGTTGAAGGATATTTCTACCTCTTTCGGGGTGGATTAATGAATATTCAACGTATCGGAGATACTCTGGCAACCGCTACACCTTTAATCTTGACTGGGCTATCCGTGGCATTTGCATTTAAAACAGGATTGTTTAATATTGGCGCTGCTGGTCAAATGTTGATCGGAGGTTTATGCGCCACCGCGGTTGGACTTAGTTTTGACTGGTCTAAGCCGATCCTACTAACGGTAGCGGTTCTTGCAGCCATCATAGGCGGTGCGCTTTGGGGTGCTGTTCCCGGCTATTTAAAGGCGCGGTTTAATGTTCATGAGGTAGTATCTGCGATTATGATGAATTGGATTGCTTATTGGTCAGTTTATTATATCGTTCCGGCTTATTTTAAAGGACAGTTTCTAGAGACGGAGTCCCGAAAAATACCTGCTGCTGCATCGTTAAAAGTTGACTGGCTAACCAACCTATTTAACGGCTCCTACATTAACTTGGGATTTTTCCTGGCATTGATTGCGGTCATTGTTATAGCATTTACCCTCAACAAGACCACCTTTGGTTATGAATTGAAAGCTGTAGGGTGTAACCGGTTTGCAGCGGAATCCGCAGGAATTATAGCCAATCGAAGTATTGTACTCTCGATGGTGCTGGCAGGCGCTTTAGCAGGACTCGGCGGAGCCGCTTTTTATGTGGGATATGCTTCCAATATCCAAATCGGTATTTCGCCATCGCAAGGTTTTGACGGGATCGCTGTATCTTTGCTGGGTCTCAACTCACCTTGGGGAGTATTCTTCGCAGCGATATTTTTCGGTATTCTTCAGTCCGGTAAAGGTTTCATGAATGCCATGACCAATATTCCTCCAGAAATTGCGGATACCATTATTGCCACCATTATTTATTTCGCGGCTACCAACATTTTAATTGAAAGGGCTTGGGAACGGTTGCGGAAACGAAAAGGTAAGGACCTGGTTTTGAAAAAAGCTAAGGATCTTAAGGTGGATAAAGTAGGAGGTGTACAGTAACATGTGGGATATTATTGTACAAATATTTCCCTATGCAATTGCTTATACGATTCCACTCCTGCTTACCGCTTTGGGAGGCCTTTATAGTGAAAGAAGCGGAGTTGTCAATATTGGTTTGGAAGGTTTGATGGTGGTTGGATTTTTTGCCGGAGCCTTGGCAACTTCCAAGCTGGAAGTTTTCTTACCGGGATCCGCCGTTTGGATTGGCTTATTAGCTGCTATAATTGCTGGAGGGCTTTTCTCTTTGCTCCATGCCTTCGCCAGTATTAATCTTAATGCCAATCAGGTTATCAGCGGAACGGCTATTAATATGATTGCCGGTGCCTTAACGGTTTTTTTGGCGCGACACATTACCGGCAGCGGTAATATTCGCATTGTGCACGGAATGACCCGCGACGATATTCCATGGTTATCGCAAATTCCAATCATCGGAAAATTGTTTTTTACCCAAACTTATGGTACCACTTGGCTGGCACTGGCAATTCTCTTGGTTTCCTGGTTTTTATTATATAAGACTGCTTTTGGCCTTCGGCTCAGGGCTTGTGGAGAACATCCCCAAGCGGCAGATTCTGCAGGAGTTAATGTTTACCGGATGCGCTATATTGCAGTAATGATTTCCGGAGCTCTGGCCGGTCTAGCCGGTGCCGTTATTCTGGTTACCTATTCCGGTGAGTTTAATGGCTCAGTAAGCGGTCTAGGTTTCTTAGCCTTGGCAGCGCTAATATTCGGACAATGGAAGCCGCTGGGGATTTTGGGGGCTACCTTTTTCTTCGGATTTGCAAGTACGATAGCTAATGTTTCACAAGCAGTGCCGTCTTTGGAACGGATTCCGGGAATTGTCCTCAAATGTTTCCCATATTTTATTACTTTGCTGGTGTTAGTAATGTTTTCAAAGAATTCTCAAGCGCCTAAGGCATCGGGGGAACCGTACGATAAAGGAAAACGATGAAGATGTTGAAGACTTTTTTATAATAGACACAAAAGTAAAACCCGCTTAGGCGGGTTTATTTTTTATTCGGGGTGAAAACTCCGGGTCTACTGCATGGTCATCAAGAAGTGAAACCAGGCTTTCCAACCATATTACAATAAATTTTTACGAATTCAAAACTTGCTATTTTGGTTGCCCGGACTGTGAATGTTTATACATCACGAGGGAAAAGTTACCGTGTATTCGAAAGCGGGACTCTTTGGGCTCTAATCCGAAAAAGGATTTTTAATTGCTGTCACTTCCTGATGTATGACAATTGGATCAGATATTAATTGGTATTTGCAGTCTTCTGGGTAAGTAACGGCAATCGTTGGGTTTTGTCCCGCATATGAAATGATGCTCTCCATCGAATCACAAATTGTACATAAAAAGAAGTGAGCATAGTCCCCTTGTTCTACAATCTTTACGAAGGTACCCAGATTTCCTCTAATTGCCTTAGTATCACTCACGCCTGTTTTTTCTAAGTAAAGTTCAAATCCATCTTTAAATTGGACGGGCACAATACCGTGCCATGTTCTGGTAATCATTTTATCTCCTCTTATTTATTATCAGCCTATCAGAATTTATTGAACTATCTATCAAGAATTGTATTTTTAATTAACTTTTATTGAATAATTATACAACATATTAATATGAATGTAAATTATTTACTCTAGAGCTATTACAGGAAACACGGATTTTTGACCTTTTTTGGTGCTAAAAAATTAGGTGATAAACAACGGTAGTGACTAAAGTGACTAAATTGTGAGTACAAAGAGTTTTCATTTCATTTAGGTTGAAAAATTATAAACATTTTGGTATAATGTCCATAAAAACAATAGACGGGAAAGAGAATTAAAATGGGTGAACTAAATGAAATGTTTTGGAAAGCTGGTTTGGTAGAGCTTAAACAAGGATATGTCTATGAACCCCCTAGTGGAGTATATGTTTGTCTAGCTTGTGGAGAGCGTTTTAATAGGGGTCAGATTTATTCAATCGAAGAAAATTTATATGAAGCTGAGAAGGCAACGGAGATTCATATCCAAAAAGAACACGGCTCGATGTTTGCTTTTTTATTAGCCATGGATAAGAAATATACCGGACTGACCGATCATCAAAAGGATATTTTGACCGCCTTTTATCAAGGTATTAACGATAAAGAAATAGCAACCAGGATGGATAATGGGAATACCTCTACAGTTCGCAATCAACGTTTTGCTTTTCGGGAGAGGGCCAAGCAGGCTAAAGTATTTTTAGCGATTATGGAATTGCTCAA
>JAEZKW010000258.1 GCA_023415375.1 Bacillota bacterium | reverse complement strand
ACGGAGCCGTCTCCTTTTAAACCATAACGGTTTTCCACTAAATTTTCTGAGGCTTCAAACCAATCGCTCTTTAAAGAATGGATAATGTCAGCGTTGTCGGGATTGATTCCCTTGATAAAATCAGTTCTGGCCCCATTACGGGGAATCGTTTGGTTTGTTGAATCAATTTGCTGATTAATCCGGTATAATCGTTCTTGCATGGCCCGTCTTTGTTCAACGGAAGTTGTCTTATGGCTTGCTTGAACCGCTAAATCTTTCCCGGACTTTAAAGCAAGTTGTATTTTATGTAAAGCAGCATCCGAAGTCTGGACTTTAGAAACAGCATTCTGCATGATTCTTGATACGCTCTCTTGTGCAGTCGATGCTTTCTCCGAATCACTTTTTTTTAAAGAAAATTGATCGACAGGAGATGAATCTTCAGACTTTGACGATGGTTTTTGGATACTTTTGCTTGATGATGGATTGGTATAATTAGTTGGATTTAAATTTTTAAGGGAAACATTATCGTGTGCATGCGTCTCAACCTTCAAAACAATCGCCTCCTTTCACCATTGTTCGTATAACCATTATATGATTTAGTTAAAATCTGCTGCAAAAGACTCATTTGGAATATTTCTTCATGGAGATGGATATACCATATATATCGGCAGATTCCTTATTAAGTTTAATTTTATATCAAAACCAACATTTTGACCATCCATTGTTCTTCAATTAAAAGTGCAGTTCCTGGTATATTTTATTAAGCAGAGTTCCATCTAAGTCATGACAGTACTCCCAGATCATAATGCCGCCCAGTTGATTGGCACGAACGTATATTGTTCGATATGCCAAAGATTCTTCATCCTCATAGGTAATGAAAGTATTCCCATTCCACAAATAGGGGGCCTTGGCCCGATCATCCCAATAGCGTAAAAAACCGTTTCGATTGATATAATTTTGGGCCAATTCTTGATAAGTATAACTTCTGCACTCTCCAGCGGCTGCCTGATAGCGTCCATTATTTATATTGGTTACTCCGCTCCAGCCGTATCCGTAAAATGCGGTTCCCAATATAATTTTTTCGGGAGGTATACCGGCCACTATATAGCGCTTGACCCCAAAATCGGCACTTAAGGAGGTTGGATCTTCGGATGTTGAATAAAGGTTGGTGTGAAATCCGGTGGACTTTTCCCATTTTCCATGGAAATCACAAGTCATCAAATTGATATAATCAACTATGGGTGTTAACTTTTCAAGTTCAATCGAGTTGATATAAAATAAACTGATGTTGGCTGCGAAAGTCAAAAGGTATTTTTTATGGTCTTGTTTTTCTCTTTGATTGAGCTTGTCCCTTAGAGTTTGCATTAACATTGTAAAGTTTTCTTTATCTTCCGGCAGTCCTTTTTGATCACCGCTTCCAACGATCGGAAATTCCCAATCAATATCAACTCCATCCATCTGATTGTGATGCAAGTAATTGACAATACTCTTAGCAAATTTGGCACGGGATTCATCTGTCCTAGCTACAGTGGAAAAGCCATTTTCCCCCCATCCGCCGACCGAGATCAGGATTTTCAGCTGTTTATTAGCCTTTCTCATTTTTTTGATAGCCTGAAGTTGTGTTGGTTTGATATTATTTGTGATCATTCCATCCGCAATCCCGGCAAAAGCCAAATTGATATGGGTAAGTTTATGAACATCAATATCGCCGGTCTGCCAATCTTTTCATTGACCACATTCTTGTTAGCAGCAAATATCCCTGCAAAGGGAATGTTTGAAAATACAGGTAAATATAAAGGAAATTATCTAATCGAAACTTTTAAACGGTCGATAATAGAAGAGATATCAAAAAAGGAGAGCCGTAAACATGAAGGTAATTGTAATTGGTTGTACTCATGCGGGTACTGCAGCAATTTCCAATTTAAAGAAGAAGAATCCCGACGTACAAGTTACGATTTACGAGAGAAATAATACCATTTCTTTTTTATCCTGTGGTATTGCACTTTATATTGGCGGAGTGGTAAAAGACCCCCAAGGGTTGTTTTATTCTTCTCCCGAAGCTATGGCAAAGCTGGGCGTCATCACAAAGATGAAGCATGACGTGATCAATGTGGATTTCGACCAAAAACAGGTTAAGGTGAAAAACCTGATGACTGGTGAGGAAACCGTGGACTCTTATGATAAATTAATTATCACCAGCGGTTCTTGGCCGATTATGCCGAATTTACCAGGGATCTCGCTTCAAAATATCTTGCTGGCCAAAAATTATGATCACGCAAACCAGATTATTGAAAAAGTTAAAAATGTCAATCATATCACAGTAGTAGGCGCAGGCTATATCGGGGTTGAATTGGTGGAAGCCTTTAGGACTCAGGGTAAGCAAGTTACACTGATCGATAGCGCAGATCGGATACTGAGTAAGTATTTGGATAAACATTTTACCGATATCGCTGAGCAGAGTTTAACGGGGAACGGGATTCAACTGGTTTTGGGAGAATCAATTACCGCATTCGAAGGTGAAAACGGTAATGTACGTACGGTTATCACCGACAAAGGCCGGTATAATACCGATTTAGTCATTCTATGTATTGGGTTTCACCCCAATACCGTCCTCTTCCGCGGGAAAGTGGATATGTTGCCGAACGGTGCTATTAAGGTTAATGAGTATATGCAAACAAGTCGTCCCGATGTATTCGCGGCCGGGGATTGCTGCGCAGTGGTTTATAATCCGACCGGCAAACATAATTATATACCCCTGGCAACCAATGCGGTGAGGATGGGAACATTGGTGGCACTGAACCTGATAAAGCCGACTGTTCCTTATATGGGGACCCAAGGAACATCCGGAATTAAGATTTATGGATTGAATATTGCCGCTACTGGGATTACAGAGGAAAATGCCCGAGCTATGGGTCTAGATTTACAGACTTCAATGCTCATTGATAATTACCGGCCGGAGTTTATGCCGGATTATGAACCTGTTCATTTGAAAGTAGTGTATGAGACTGCTTCCCAAAGAATTTTGGGTGCCCAAATTCTTTCGAAAGCAGACTTGACTCAATCCATCAATACTTTATCCGTATGCATACAGAATAAAATGACCATTGGAGAGTTAGCTTTTGTTGATTTCTTCTTCCAGCCGCATTATAACAAACCTTGGAATTTTTTAAATGCGGTGGCCTTAAATACGATATAAATAGACATATTTTAAGCCGTGCGGGAGTGGGGGATTGTAATTTTAGCAGGCCCGGATTTTCCTTCAAACCGTGGTGAATGGGCAATGGTTATACTGCTTAAAATAATTTCCCGGGTGCCGGTTTTAGAATTTGTTCGTAATTCAGCCCTGGGCACAACAACAGTTAGTTCATAAGGAGGGCCATTGATTGGTATTTCACGGGACACTTTGATTTCTTGCCCAAATATTTTAATTGTAGCAGTATCCAAAGTGGTATTTATTTTATGACTCGTATGCTGATTACCGAATCGAGTCCAGAAACGGCATAAGGAAAGCCAGATTTTTTCCCAAAACATGGGTCACACCTCCGATACCTTATTGTATGTTATCTGAACACTTTCGGGTCTATATTCATTTGGAATCGCTAGACTAGTGAGGATAAAAAATTGCTGTTTTTACGCAACCTAACCAAAAAGTTTTTGTTTCGGTTCATCCTCTATATAATCTTTTTTCTATTTTTCCATTGGGTACCTTGGCAAGTAATAGCCGGGGGCCCGATTTTTTGTTCTTTTCAAAGATTTTTAGGCATACCTTGCCTAGGCTGCGGAATGACCAGGGCATTTTGGCAAATCATCCATTTCCATTTGTCAGCGGCATTTTCTTATAATGCCCTGTCACTTTTATTTTTTTCAGGGATTGTTTATTTAATTGCTTGGGATATTTACAGGGAAATAAAGAAAAAGATTTTTCAGGCTTAAACTAAATCTTAAAGATGTAAATTATTTCAGTTCTTATTCCTTATATTTTTAAATCAAATCAAGTTTGGGTGATTCAATGATAAATAATAGTTATTTGCACATTATTTTCAGCTCAGTGGTTATTTACCTTTTTATGATTGTCGCCATCCGTTTATTTGGGAAAAAAGAACTTTCTCAATATCAAATCAAGCACAGAACTAGCTGAAATTACCGGTTAAGCTGCCAAACTGCGCATATTAAAATATCGGTTTTTCTATTGAATAACCACCAAAGATGATTTATAGTATATACTTGGCAAGAAAATTATTAGTGTGATAATTGTGATCATTCGAGGCTATCTCAAAAGTGCTTTAAAATTAATGAGATATACAATATTTACTCTATTGAATAAGCATATTGTATATTTCGATCAATAAATTTTCTTTTGAGACAGACCCTTTACTCTAGAAAGGATGTTTACTGTTGAAACTAGGAATTGTCGGATTACCCAATGTGGGGAAGAGTACCTTATTTAATGCGATAACTAAGGCCGGCGCTGAGAGTGCCAATTACCCGTTTTGTACGATTGAACCGAATGTGGGAATTGTTTCCGTTCCTGATGAGCGTCTTCAGAAGCTGGCTGAAATGTACGACCCGGAAAAGATAACCCCAACCGCAATTGAATTTGTCGATATTGCAGGCTTGGTTAAGGGGGCCAGCCGGGGAGAAGGTCTTGGCAACAAATTCCTGGCCCATATTCGTGAAGTTGATGCAATTGTCGAAGTAGTACGTTGCTTCGAAGATCCGAACATTGTTCATGTGGATGGATCGGTTGGACCTAAACGAGATGTTGAGACTATCAACTTGGAATTAATCTTTGCGGATCTGGAAACTCTGGAAAAGCGAATGGACAAGACTTCTAAATTGTTAAAAGTCCAAGATGCTAGGTTAAGGGCTCAGTATGAGGCCGAAATGGCTATCTATGCCCGAGTCAAGACGGGGCTGGAAAGCGGATTACCTGCCAGAGCGCTTCAATTTACCGAAGAGGAGAGGGAAATTGTCCGGCAGGCTTTTTTACTTACTGATAAACCAATAATTTACGCCGCAAATGTGGCTGAAGATGATTTGGCAAATGCTGGTGCAACCAATCCTTTAGTTAAAGAATTGGAGTCGTTGGTAAAAGCGGAAGGAGCGGAAATGGTTGTCACTTCGGCCCGCATTGAAGAGGAAATCGCTGAGTTGGATGAGGCTGAAAGAAAAGAATATTTAAAAGAATTAGGCATCGAGGAGTCGGGATTAGATAAATTGATTAAGAAAAGTTATCAGCTACTCGGATTGATTAGTTTCTTGACGGCTGGAAAACCGGAAGTCAGGGCTTGGACGATTACAAAGGGAACCAAAGCACCTCAGGCAGCTGGTAAAATTCATTCTGATATTGAGAGAGGTTTTATTCGAGCTGAAATTGTAAGTTTCAAAGACCTTATCGCTTGTGGTTCGTATAATGCCGCCAAGGAAAAGGGTTTGGTGCGACAAGAAGGTAAAGATTATGTTATGCAAGATGGTGATGTTACCCTATTTCGTTTTAATGTTTGAACGAATTTACCCGAATTAAAAAAGATATGGATAATGCTATCTATTATTTTCAGCCGTCAGGTAAGCTTTTTGTTGGCCCTTTGATGGGCCCAAAGAAAAGCTGGGTTATCTGGATTGAGGTGGAAATTTTTTAGGTAGCTTTTTATTATGAAAAGAAAGTCTTTATAGATATAAAAAATCTATGATCTTACGATAATCATAAAATGGATTTGTCCTATATAAAAGTTTATATCAGCTATATTTTCATCTTTCCTTAATAATTCTCATGTAAGTATAAGTAATTTCTTGCCAAATAACGATTCTAGGAATCATAAATCACGAGAAAGAATTCATATGTTATATTAAGTTTCTGCAACTATTTTGTAAAAGGTCTGTAATATTCGTGACAAAGAATTTACTCTTGCTGGGCTATTAAAAAGAGTGATATGATTCGATCGAGCAGATGCTCAGAAGTAAAAAATATATGGGAGGGATTTTGTTTGAAGAAGTTTCTAGTATTGGCTATGGTTTTGGTCGTATTGTTAGTTGGCGTTGCTGTCAACGCGGCAAAACCGATTAATATCGGTTGCGTGATTTACAAATTTGACGATACCTTCATGACTGGCGTTCGTATGAACATTGAAGCCGCCGTGAAAGCAGTCAAAGGCGCAAAAATTGATATCGTTGATGCACAAAACTCACAGGCTACTTGCAATGATAAAGTAGATCTCTTCATCACCAAAAAAGTCAGCGCAATGGCAATCAATCCGGTTGACCGTGCAGCTTGCGGTGTTATCATCGACAAAGCCAAAAAAGCTAATATTCCTTTAGTATTATTCAACCGCGAACCGTTCAAAGAAGATATGGCTAAATGGAATAAAGTTTACTATGTTGGCGCTATTGCTGAACAATCCGGCACCATGGAAGGCCAATTAGTAGTCGATTATTTCAAAGCTCATCCGACCAAAGACGGTGTTATCCATTATGTAATGCTGAAGGGCGAACCCGGTCACCAAGATGCCGAACTTCGTACCAAGTTTTCCATCAAAGCTATTACAGATGCTGGCTTTAAAGTAGAGAAAGTTGCCGAAGATACTGGTATGTGGGATCGTGTTAAAGGCCAAGAGAAAATGGCTGCTTTCTTAGCCACCGGTAAACAAATTGATGTTGTACTGGCTAACAATGACGACATGGCTCTCGGCGCTATCGAAGCTTTAAAAGCTGCCGGTTATTTCAAAGGCGACAAATATATGCCTGTAGTTGGCGTTGACGCTACTGCCCCTGGTCAGCAGGCGCTTCAAGACGGCACCTTGCTTGGAACCGTTCTAAACGATGCCAAAAACCAAGGCAAAGTAACTGCTAAACTTGCTATGGTATTAGCCCAAGGCCAAAAGCCGACTGAAGCCAACATTGGTTACAGAATCACTGATGGCAAATATGTTTGGGTACCTTACAAACCCATCACCAAAGCTAATATTAAGGATGCTCAATAATTCCTTTATCACAATCTTCTAGAAAAAGCGGGGGAGCAGTCGTGCTTAATTTGCTCCCCTATTTTCTAATGTGGAATAAATACTACATTAAGTATCTCAAAAAGCAATAAGGTCTCCTCATTTTATTATAAGATAATTATTGATTTATATTTGGATTTTTTAATTTTCTATCAATTCCATTGTCACGATTTTGACCGCAGGGGGCGTTGCAATGAGTGAAACAGGTTTTTTGCTTGAAATGAATAATATTTCCAAGGAATTCCCAGGTGTTAAGGCGCTTGATAATGTAACTTTACAAGTACGTCCCGGTACTGTACACGCATTAATGGGGGAAAACGGGGCCGGTAAATCAACAATAATGAAATGCCTTTTCGGGATCTATAAACAAGATTCCGGAGATATATTGCTAAATGGTAGTAAAGTTGAGATTGAAAATTCGAAAATTGCTTTAGATAATGGTATTTCTATGATTCATCAGGAGTTACATCCGATACCTTTCCGTAATGTCATGGAGAATATTTGGTTAGGACGTTTTCCATTGAAAAGTATCGGACCATTTAAGTTTATCGATCATAAGAAAATGTACCAGGATACCGAAGAACTCCTAAAGAGTCTTGAAATGAATATCAACCCCGCAACTATTGTGGGAAATATGTCTGTTTCCAAAGTACAATCCATGGAAATTGCCAAAGCGGTATCTTATAATTCGAAAGTTATCATTATGGATGAACCGACTTCTTCATTAACAGAAAATGAAGTGGATCATTTGTTTAAAATTATTCGGGAACTCAAGGGCCGTGGTGTTGCGATTATTTATATCTCTCACAAAATCGAAGAAATCCTGCAAATTTCTAATGAAGTCACTATAATGCGGGATGGACAACGTGTCGGTACTTGGCCTGCAGCAGAATTAACCAATGATCTGATTATCTCCAGGATGGTGGGTCGTGATTTGACCCATCGGTTCCCTGAACGCAGCAATGTACCGGGAGATGTGATTCTGAAAGTTGAGGGGCTTACGTCTCCTTCACTGAAATCCTTTAAAGATATTTCCTTTGAGCTGCATAAAGGTGAAATTTTAGGTATTGGCGGCTTGGTTGGCGCTCAACGTACTGAGTTGATTGAAGCCCTATTTGGATTAAGAATTATTGCTTCCGGGAATGTTTATTTAGGTGGTAAACAGATAAACATTAAATCTCCGGAAGAAGCAATTAAATATAAACTGGCTTTGCTCACCGAAGACCGGCGTGTATCCGGCATTTTTGGAGCGCTTTCGGTTTTGGAAAACAGCCTTATTGCCAATTTGAGGCATTATGTCCGATATGGTTTATTAAATGGTAAACAGAGAAAAGCGGATGGAGAAAGAATTATCAATCAACTTAAGGTAAAGACTCCATCAACAAAGACATTGATAAAGGATTTATCCGGCGGTAACCAACAAAAAGTTTTGTTTGGCAGGTGGCTGCTTACAGAGCCCGATGTTTTATTGCTCGACGAACCGACTCGTGGTATTGATGTTGGTGCAAAGTTTGAGATATATACATTGATTGCCGATCTGGCAAAACAGGGGAAAAGCATTATTATGATCTCATCTGAAATGCCTGAGCTCATTGGAATGTCAGATCGGATCATGGTTATGTGCGAAGGACGCCTCTCTGGCTTTGTTGACGGGAAAAGCGCAACCCAGGAAGAGATTATGCGCTTAGCCGCTAAGTTTATTGCTTAATTGAAGGAGGGTTTCAACTTGGATTTTAAAAAAATTCTCAAATATTTTAGTGATCATGCCATTTATTTTGTCTTAATATTATTAGTTATTGTGATTGCTTGCATCGATTCCAGTTTCTTATCTTTGACCTGTTTACGTGATATCTTGTTACAGTCCTCAACCCGTATTATAATTGCAATGGGAGCGTTCTTTGCGATATTAATCGCAGGCTGCGATCTTTCTGCTGGACGTATGGTTGGTTTTGGAGCTGTTATTGCGGCTTCCATGCTCCAAGCCCCCACTTATCTGCGATTATTTTATCCAAATCTACCGCAACTTCCTTTGTTAGTACCGATTTTAATTGCTATTGTAGTCGGCTTAATCTTCGGCTTTTTTAACGGCTTTACAGTTTCTAAGCTGGGTCTGCCTCCATTTATCGCAACTTTAGGTTCTATGGTTATCATCTATGGAATTAATTCAATTTATTTTGATATGCCACCCAATAGCTCACAGCCCATCGGCGGTCTTCGCGCCGATTTTACTGAACTAGGGACCGGAGCGTTTGGCCCACAAGTATTCTCCATTCCTTATATTTTAATTATTGCTATTATCATCGCTTTTTTCATGTGGGTTTTAATGAACAAAACCAGGTTTGGTAAGAATTGTTATGCTATCGGTGGAAATATCAATGCCGCTAAAGTTTCCGGTATTAACGTATCCAAGCATATATTGGCAATGTTTACAATCGCCGGTGGACTATTTGCCCTTGGCGGTGTACTTGAAGCAGCCAGAACTGGTGGTGCTACCAATAACTATGGTAATGGTTATGAGTTTGATGCTATTACCGCTTGCGTTGTCGGCGGTGTTTCAACCACCGGTGGTATCGGAACCATTCAGGGGATTTTGGCCGGTGTGTTTATTCTAACCATTATTAATTATGGTCTCACATTTATTGGGCTTAATCCTTATTGGCAGCAAATTATCAAAGGCTTAATCATCGTATTTGCTGTCGCTGTAGATATTCGGAAGTATTTAGCTAAGAAATAAAGCCAACTAGAAAATGTTATATTAAAAATATATATGGCATCATTTGAGGGAACCAAGACATGAATATAATTTGGTTCCCTTTTATTTCATAAGCTTTGCTAAGGGGTAGAATTTCAATTATTAAAACGAGGTGATTTACCGGGCAAGCAATAACCAATATCAGTTCGATTTCGGAGGAAACGGCTGCATCGGCAGAAGAAGTGTTGGCTACTTCCGAAGAACAAACTGCTTCAGCCGACCAATTGAAAGCATCAGCCGTAGAACTGCGCAAGATGGCCGAAAAATTGGTTAATGATGTAGCAAAATTCCAGGTGGAAGAGGCCTAACTTTTACTTGGAATTGGCCCTTTCCACATTGATCTTGCGGCCGTTGATTTTATAGTTCTTCATGGTATTTAAAAATTCGGCAGAAAATTGCGCGGGAACCTCAACAAAAGTAAATTTTTCGTAGATATTGATATCACCAATCAGTTTTTCAGGGATACTGGTACAGGTTGTAATAGCCTGGATCAATTGTTTGGGCTGTAACTTAATATCCCGGCCGGCATTGATAAAAAGTCTGCTCACGGATTTTTCGGAGTTTTCATCATTGTGATCGGAATCCACAGAAGTTTCTGCATTAATTGAAGCGCCATTTGGCTGAGTTGCCATTTTCAAAAAAGCTGCGGCGATATCCAGTGTTGTAATATCACTGTCTTGTTCGTTTTGTAGATCAGTTGACTCTAAGAACTTCTCAATCGCGGCTACATATTTGGTCAGATGGCCTTCTTTTATGGCGTTTTTCAAATCATCCATGATTTTATTAATTTTACTATCTTCGACATCGATCAAAGAAGGCGCTTTTTTTGGCAAAATCCTGGATTTGGTGTAACGTTGAATATCTTTCAATTTATAGATTTCCCGGCCGGATATGAAAGTAAAAGCCTTTCCGGTACGTCCGGCTCTGCCGGTTCTACCGATTCGATGTACATAATATTCTTCATCATTGGGCAGGTCATAATTAAAAACAGCCTCAATATCGTCGACATCAATACCCCGGGCAGCTACATCGGTGGCGATTAAGACATCGATAGCTCCTTTCCGGAACTTTGCCATAACCTTATCCCGTTGAGCTTGCCGCATATCACCATGTAATGATTCTGCCAAATAACCCCTGGATTGCAGGTGGGAAGCTAACTCATCAACTCTGCTTTTGGTATTGCAAAAGACCAATGAAAGTTTAATATTATTGGCATCAATGAGGCGCGATAAAGTGTCCAGTTTGGTTGATTCTCTGACTTCTAAATAGTACTGTTCAATATTGGGAACGGTTAATTCCTGGTGGACCGCTTTGATTAGAATCGGATCCTTCTGATATTTGGCAGTTAAATCCATAATTTCTTTGGGCATGGTTGCAGAAAAAAGAATCGTCTGCTTTTGAATGGGGACTTTTTGTAGAATGATATCAATATCGTCCCTAAATCCCATATTAAGCATCTCATCAGCTTCATCCAGGATTAACATTTTTAGATTTGCGAATTGTAAAGTATTCCGCCGCATATGATCCATAATCCGCCCCGGAGTTCCGATGATGACTTGTGGATGTTGTTTTAAGGCGCTGATTTGGCGTTCAATGGGCTGACCTCCATAAATAGGGAGTATTTTTAATCCTTTTTTATATTTAGAGACATTTTTAATTTCCTCAGCGGATTGAATTGCCAGTTCCCGGGTGGGACAAAGAACTAAGGCTTGAATTCCGGTGATTAACGGATTAATCATTTCAACAACGGGGATTCCAAAGGCGCAGGTTTTTCCAGTGCCGGTTTGTGCTTGACCGATAACGTCTTTGCCACTCAGAATATGAGGAATTGATTTGGATTGGATAGGGGTTGCCTCCTCAAACCCCATTTCTGCGATGGCCTTTTGAACTTCTCGGGATAATTCAAGATCATTAAATAGTAAGTTACTCATGTTCTAATCCTTTGGTTAGGTTCTTAAGTATTTATAAATAATTCAAAGATACGTATAAGATTATACGGGCATTTCTTAAGAATAGCAATAAAGAATTCAATTCGTAATTAAAGTGTCATATCGATCAAGATTTTTTTATTATGGTATAATAGGAATAATTCAGCTTATTTTGACCCCAATTAAAAGCAATCGGAATCTTTGTTAACAAAAAGTAATCTTTCGTTGGAGAGGAATAATAAAAATGGAGAAGATTAGGCTTGGTCGTACAAACTTACGAGTAAGTAGAAGCGGTTTCGGAGCCATCCCGATTCAGCGAATTAGTTTCTCCGATTCTGACCGGTTATTAAAAAAAGCTTATGCAGAAGGAATTAATTTTTTTGATACGGCTAGAGGTTATACCAATAGTGAGGAAAAAATCGGTCAAGCTTTGGGGGCGGTACGAAAAGAGATCATTATTGCGACTAAGACTCCGAGTGAGGACCGCGGGTCGGTCATGCGGGATTTAGAGACTAGTTTAAAAAATCTACGTACCGACTATCTGGATATTTATCAACTTCATAATCCCCAAAGTCTACCGGATCCGAATGATCCCAATAGTTCATACGGAGCATTATCGGAAGCTAAGAAAAAAGGGATGATCCGTTTTATCGGGTTAACCAATCATCGTCTGGAAGTGGCACTCAAAGCTGCCCGCTCCGGTTTATACGATACTATCCAGTTTCCGCTTAGTTCTTTGTCGTCAGAGGATGATTTACAAATTATCGAAGTTTGTAAGCAATACGACCTTGGTTTGATTGCCATGAAAGCCTTATCCGGTGGGTTGATTACCAATGCCGCATCGGCTTTTGCTTTTTTACGACAGTATGACAACGTGGTTCCCATATGGGGGATGGAAAAAGAGGTTCAACTCGATCAATTTGTGGCCATGGAAAAAAATCCACCACCACTTGATGATTCGATGATGAAAATGATTGCACATGATCGGAATGAGCTTTCAGGGACATTTTGTCGGGCTTGCGGGTACTGTATGCCTTGTCCGGCGGGGATACCAATCCCTACTGCAGCCCGGATGTCTTTGCTGCTTCGTAGAATGCCTTATCAGCAATTTATAACCGAAGAGTGGAAAAATCAAATGCAACTCATCGAAAAGTGTAGAAATTGCGGCCAATGTCAAAAACATTGTCCCTACCAGCTCAATACTCCCCAAATTTTACGGGAGATGTTAAAAGATTACCATCAATTTTATGAAAATCATCATGGGGAGATTTGTTAATTTACCGAAATCAGAAAAGCCCTTGCTATTGTAGTTGGATTAGTAAGGGCTTTTGGATTTTTTCATAATAAATAAAACAGATAAAACTTATTCCGACTTGATTTCGGTCCAAAGTTTATCCATGAGGGAAACAGTACTTCCTAGGTTCACAAAGATTTCACTTTTGGTCAAATCCTGCGGTAGGGGATAAGCTGAGCGGTTGTTAGTAAGCTCAGCCGGAAGTTTTTTTACGACTTCTGTATGAGGAGAAGCATAACCGATATAATCGGCATTTTTATAAGCTATATCCGTTTCGCACATATAGTTAATAAAAAGTTCAGCCTCTTTTTTATGAGGTGATTCTTTAGGAATTACCATAGCATCAAACCAATAATTTGAACCTTCTTTGGGAATCGAGTAATCCAGGTCTTTATTTTGTTTTATGCAATAAAAGGCATCTCCAGACCAAACTAGTGCAAGGGCTGCTTCACCGGATATCATTTTATCCTTAACTTCATCGACCACATAGGCAAGTACTAAAGGCTTTTGTTCGATAAGGGCTTTTTTGGCCGCTTCCAGTTCTTTGGGATCCTTACTGTTTAAAGAAAACCCGAGCATTTTTAAAGCGATGCCAATGGAGTCACGCTGACTGTCGAGCATCAGGATTTGTTTAGTATATTTCTTATCCCATAAATATTTCCAACTATCCGGTCTTTCAGTGACCATCTTTTTGTTATAGAGAATACCGACCGTCCCCCACATATAGGGAACAGAATATTCATTACGGGGATCATAGCCCAGATTTTTATAATTCGCCCCGATATACTTATAATTGGGAATATTTTTGAGGTCCAATTTATCCAGCATATTCTCATCAATCATACGTTTAATCATATAGTCGGAGGGAATCGCTACATCATAATGACCGCCACCGTTTTTTAATTTTACATACATATCTTCGTTGGTGGTAAAGGTGTCATAGTTAACTTTGATTTGATATTTACTTTCAAAACTTTTTATGACACTTTCATCGATGTAATCACCCCAGTTATAGACATTAAGCTCTTTTTTGGGCTTACCACATCCGGTGACTGCTATCGCAGCCCCGATTAACGCCAAAAGAAAAATCAGTAGAATCGACTTTTTAAACATTATTATACCTCCTTTATTTTTGAGTTTTTGATTGTTGTTTGGACATCATTACATTTACAATAATCAATAAAATAAGTACACTTATAAACATCAAAGTGGAAAGAGCATTAATTTTAGGGTTAATTCCGCGTCTGACCATTGAGTAAATCGTAATAGAGAGGTTGGATACTCCGGAACCTGTTGTAAAAAAGCTGACTACGAAGTCATCTAAAGAAAGCGTAAAGGATAACAGAAGTCCGGTAATGACACCCGGCATGATTTCGGGTAATACAACTTTATGAAATACTTGACTTGGTGTGGCGCCAAGATCAAGCGCAGCCTCATATAGACTTTTATCTAATTGCTTGACTCTAGGAAGCACTGACAAAATCACATAAGGGATGTTAAAAGTTATATGTGACAATAGCAATGTAATAAAACCCAATCGAAAATGGAGAAAGATAAATAAAAGCATAAAGGAGATACCGGTTACGATATCGGGATTGAGAACCGGAATATATGTTAAATTCATAATTGCCGCTTCAGGCAAAGGTTTCATATTATTAATTCCAAACGCTGCTGCTGTGCCGATTACTGTTGCAGTGATTGAGGCAATCAAACCGATTAATAAAGAATAATATAAAGATGTTAGGATTTGGCGATCTTGAAACATTTCAAGATACCAGTTAAGGGTGAATCCATCCCAAGTCCCACGCGAGCGTGAACTGTTGAAGGAATACAGGGCAAGAACTACGATCGGGGCATATAAAAAAATGAACATCAGGGTAATATAGCCGCGCTTTAATATTCCAGTCACCACAAACCGCCGCCTTCCTGTTGGGTTTCGTAACGGGAGGTAAAGCCTATGCCTACCAGGATAATCAGCATCATGATTAATGAAATAGTGGAACCGAAATTCCAATCACCGGTCGTCAAAAACTGGTCTTCAATAAGATTGCCTATTAAGGTATATTGGCCGCCACCGAGTAGTCTGGAAATCACAAAGGTAGTTACTGCCGGCATAAAAACCATTGTGATGCCGGAAGTCACGCCAGGTAAACTTAAAGGGAAAATTACTTTGCGGAATGTATAAAGGGGATTGGCTCCAAGATCTTCAGCAGCTTCAATCAACCTGTAATCCATTTTGCTTAAAACGGAATAAATGGGTAATACCATAAAAGGCAAAAAATTATAAACCATGCCCATGATGACTGCAAAATCATTATAAAGCAAATTTAAAGGAGGTAAACCAATATGACCCAGCATCATATTGATTAGACCTTTTCGCTCTAGTAGTGTTAACCAAGCATATGTGCGGACCAGAATATTCATCCACATTGGCAAAACCATCAACAAAATTAGGGTGTTTTTAAAATTCAATTTTCGATCGGCCAGGATCATGGCAGCAGGATATCCTAATACCAAGCAAAAAAAAGTACTTTCAGCCGCCAAAATGAGGGAGCGAATTAATACCTTAAAATAAACGGGTTCAGCGAATCTTTCAAAGTTGGCGAGAGAAAAAACTACACCATGAGAAGTTTTGATAGTCATCCCAAAATAAAAAACCAAAAGCAAAGGGATTATTGTAAAAATGATCATCCAGAAAACATAAGGGTAGGCGACCCAATTCTTTTTCATCAAGCAGCCCCCTTTTTCATGATGTGAATATCAAAAGGATCAACATTAAGGCCTACATTCATCCCGGCAGGCCGTAAACGGGTACTGTGAATAATCCAATGAATATCATGAGCCTCAACAATCATTTCATAATGTACACCTTTAAAGGTAGAGGACTTCACAACCCCTGTAAAAATGCCTTCAGATTCCTCGACAATTTTTAAATCTTCGGGACGAATCACTACATCGACAAGTTCATTGTGGGTAAAGCCTTTATCCGAGCACTTCACATCTTTTCCAGCGAAGTTTACTAGAAAATCTTCGAGCATGACGCCACCAACGATATTGCTTTCTCCGATGAAACCGGCTACGAAAGAATTAACCGGTTCATTGTAGACTGTTTCCGGAGTTCCAATTTGCTGTATTTGGCCTTGATTCATCACTACAACGGTGTCAGACATGGTTAAGGCCTCTTCTTGGTCATGAGTGACATAAACAAATGTAATCCCTAAACGCTTCTGCATGGTTTTAAGTTCGAGCTGCATTTCCTTACGGAGTTGGAGGTCAAGTGCACCTAATGGTTCGTCCAATAGCAAGACTTCAGGCTCATTAACTAAAGCACGAGCGATAGCAATCCGTTGTTGCTGGCCACCACTTAGCGAATTTACCGATCTTTTTTCAAAACCGGACAGGGCAACCAAATCTAACATGGTGCTTACTTTTTTATTAATTTCGCTTTTGGC
The DNA here is from genome assembly GCA_023415375.1 of Bacillota bacterium. GTDB lineage: Bacteria > Bacillota > UBA4882 > UBA8346 > UBA8346 > UBA8346. The sequence continues at coordinate 22,960 of JAEZKW010000258.1, read as the reverse complement.
CATCTTTTTAATTTTGAGACCGAAAGAAATATTTTCATAAACATTCATATGAGGAAACAAAGCGTATTTTTGAAAAACGGTGTTCACTTTGCGTTTATATGGGGGTATATCATTGATATTAATACCTTCAAAAATGATTTCCCCTTTGGAAGGATGTTCAAAACCACCAATAACCCGCAGGGTTGTTGTTTTACCACAACCGCTTGGGCCAAGCATAGTCAGAAACTCATTTCTAGTAATATTTAAATTAATATCGGTTATTGCTTCACTTCCGTTATAATCTTTAGAGACATTCGATAAACTGATTAGCGTTTCTGCCATTGCTATTCCTCCACCCAAATGATGTCAAGTGGTACATTCGATATTTGCAAATCGATCAATTATTATTACAAAAGCATAAAAATGTCAATAATTCTAGAAAAATATTCAGCAAAAATTAGATGTTGTTTACGAATGAAGAACCATATTTGTTGTTGTTTGATAGATAAAGAGAATGAATGCACGGATTTGGCTTTTTGCAAGGCTATAATTTCATATTTCAATCTATGGACGAACTGGACAAAGAAACAAGGATATAACAGAACCAGGTATGTTATTATATATGGCAGGAGACGGGTTGACAAAATATGGGCCAAGGATGATAATAGAATGAGATAACAGGCGATAATTAATGAACGAGAAAGCTCTCTTGAGGAGAGAGCCCTACAAAAGGCTTCGAATTCATATAGGTGGCGGTCCTAAATGGCAACAGATAAGGAAATAGATGCACAATTTGAGCAATCGATATTAGAAGCATTACACTCCTTGTCAAACGGTACGATTACTATTATTAAACTCAACAATCAAATCATTCAGTTCAATATTGATGAATGCGCGTGCATACCTCATAGTTCTGCGGTCTCAGAGCCCAAGAAGCAACGAGGCCACTTGACTTTGATTTCAGGTAAAGATGCAGGTTAATAAAATTTATCCCGGATATTTTTTAGATTTATCCACCGCAAAATCATATTTAGATTTAGGGGGCTGTTTGATTTAAGCTGTATAAGCATGAATCTGGGCTAAAAGTCTTTTCTAGATAAGAATTCATAATTTTAGAATAACGGATATTGGAACAGTGGATTGGGATTCATCCACTGTTTTTTATTTGGGTAAAATTTTAACTAAAGTTCTAGCTAGCAGGACCTAGCCCCTATTCATGGATAGTGTTTAATATCCAATATGATAGCCTTGCTTTGGAACAAGAATATTTTCTAGCTAATTTGAACAACCTGATTGAAGTGAAAAATCATAAGGAGTATAGAGTATGTATACAGAGAAGCGCAGGCAATTAAGGATGGATACCCATATTCCAGCTGAGATTATAGTGAAAGAAACGATGGAAAGATTACATGGTTTTTTGGCCGATTTGCGGGGAGAACCCACTGAATGCACTCATTTGCAGCGGGATTTCCAGAGCCCAAGGATCTTATATGGTTATGTTGAAAATATTAGCGAGGGCGGGATCGGAGTTTCATCTTTAGATACATTGTTACCTGGCGCCATAGTGATGACAGCTATTGGGCCTATTGAAACACAAACCATATCACCTTCAGCCATTTTAGTTTTTTCAAGAACTGATAATTCGTTATACTATTATGGATTCCAGTTTGTTTTATTATCTCAGGATGAACAGCAGGTTGTTAAAGGCTTAATGCGTTCGTTAAAGACAACCGGGTTTAGATGAATTTTGGAGAAAAAAACTCAATCCATAAAAAACAAGCTGGATTATTTAAAAGTATATTCAGCATTTAGTTTATTAAAAACTCTGAATTTGTTTGCATATCAAGCTCTTAGAACCTGGAGTTAAAAGAGGGTGATTCGTCGCGATTAAAATTGTGCGGCATGAAACTGAAAATTGTAAGAATAAAGTGCAAGATTTAATGAGAGATTTATTTGAATATAGAATGAGACGGTTATAAAGATGACTTTAGCAAAAGGAGCAGGGCCGAATCATAGAAAACATCAACAAGTTTAAAATGCGGCTCTTTTTCGCACCTCAGATAGCTTTTTATATCTCGGAAGGAGCCAATTGGTTTAATCATGTTCAATCCTGTGAATCCTGCAAATTCTGGTCCGAAAAGTTGTGGCCGGTGACTTCACGACGCACGCTGACTATTCTTTGGTAATGATGCATGGCCCTAAAACGTCCGGACCAGTATGGCAGGCAATAACCGGTGATAATTTCATGAGTTGAACTTTCACCTGAAAAGCTTCTTCGAATAGTTTGGCATATTGATCGGCCTCTTCAAGATTGTCCCCATAGTGCAAACCAATTTTCTCGATACCCTTTTCGGCTTGTTTACGAATAAGTTCAAATGCCCTTTGTTTCGCGGCCTTTAAAGTTCTTACCTTTTCGAAAGCAGTCATTAAGCCGTTATCATCGAACCAAATAATGGGTTTGATTTGAATTAAAGAGCCGATTAAGGCTTCAGCGCCGTTAAGCCTTCCCCCTTCATACAAATAACGCAGGGATTCAACTACAAAGTATACTTTGGTTCGGGACCGCTGTTTTTCAAGCAGGGTCAGGATTTCAATTCGCGATAAACCTTGTTTTGCCAATTCCGCGGCCCTGATTGCCAGGGACGCTTGACCAAAACCGCTTTGAAATGAGTCAATAATGGATATATTTTCAGTTTCAAGGATTTGTTTTGCCACATTCGCGCAATTGAATGTCCCGGAAATTTTATTGGATAAGGTTACGCAAATGACCTCATCTCCAGCTTCAATAGCGGGACGAAAAACTTCTATAAATGAGTTTGGGTCGGGTTGGGAAGTGGTAAATTTCCCACCGTTTCTCTGGGCTGTATAAAAGTCTTCATAAGGAAGTTCTAAACATTCTTTTTTAACGATTTCCCTTTCCCTGACATAAAGAGGGACCGGGGTGATTCCAAATCTTTGATATTCATCAAGTGTTAATGAACAAGTAGTATCACTAATAATTTTTATCATCCAAACCTCCAGAATTCCTGACAAGGAAACTAGTATTTTTATTTCTTGCAAAGTTAGAAAAATCCTGCTGATTAAGGATATGTTTCGAAGAGTGATTTTGAGTCGATAATCGAATTATAATTTGGATATTTCTTTCGCGGAATTTTTAAGGTATGATATTGATCAAGAGTTTGAAAAGAAGGAATATTCTTACTTACAGGGGGGTCCCACTTGCAGGCGTTTAGCAAATTAAAGCGTTTTCTGTATCAAGGTTCCATTCCGGTCACCAAGGCTATTATGGTATTATGCGGGTTGTTTTTCTTGCTATATTATATTTTTCAAGTGTTGAATTATGAATTTCTCACCGACTATCTGGTCCTGAATCCCGCCGGTGTTTTTCATTCGCCTTGGACTTTAATGACTTATCCTTTAGTAAATCCGGATCCCTTGGCTTTGATTTTCGGATTATTATGGTTGTGGTTTATTGGAGGAACCTTGGAAAGGACCTGGGGCAGCTGGTTATATTTTGTCTTTACAATTTTAGTCACTCTATTAACCGGAGTGGCAATGTCGGTTGTGGCCTGCTTCTTTTTGGGAGGAGATTTCCGGATCTTTGATCTTTGGCTGCCATTGGTTGCCATCACTTGGGCTTGGTCAGGCGTGTATCCTGAACGGGAAATGCTGTTTTTCGGAATCATTCCCATTAAAGCCCAGTGGCTGGCTTGGATCAATGCGGCATTCATCTTTTTCCAATATATGAGGGCGCATTGGCTGATGGGCTTTGCTTCGATTAGTGGCATTTTAGTGGTATATTTATTTCGTGGAAAAGCCCTCGGTTACGGCTTGCGTTACTGGGCCTGGAACCATGGTTTTTCCTTACGGGGATGGTATCAGAGAAGGCGGCATGAATCCAAGAAAAAGAGATTTAAAATCATTAAACACTAAGAATTTAGCTTAAAAAAGGGCTGTCCTAAAAGATCTCCAAGTGGACAAGATATTCACAAAAAACGCAGGATTTCAGACCTTAGTGTGGATATTTTGAAGCGGAGTTTTTTAGACAGCCTTTTCATTATAAAATTCGTTGAAAGAAAATGAGATACCCAATCATACATAGGGCGGACAGAACTAAAAAGCATAATAAAGAGGGATTGTATTTATCAGTACGCCTACGATGCCGAATTGAATTAAAATAGAGACCGAGACCACTCACAACAAAAATAGCGGCAAAAGCATAGAAATCAATATGGTATAACAATTTGCTCCATGTTGATTGGAGATCAAGATTGAAAGCGGTGCCGATAAAATCGCGGACTACCGGTAAAGCAAGACCGGTAATAATAACAGCTAAAATGGTTAATACCCAACAAACAACCGCAAATTTACCAATCGATTTGGAAATAAAGTCAGGTTCTGAGCGCAGATCTAATTTGATATCTTTTTTTTGAGCCATAATCTTCCTCCAAATAACGAAATTAAAAATGACTTTTTTTAATTCGACATTTTTTGGGAGATCCCTTTTTATCAGTGATCTTAAGTATTCTAAATTTCTTAACTATCCAGTAAGGAAGTTGACGATGAGAATTGATAATGATAGAATCAGGGCGATAAAGCAATCTACCCTGATTCACAGAAAATTATTGGGGGAAGCATGGATGTTTATTGCAGACGGCTGGACTGATTATGAGCTTATTGACACTGGTAACGGGGAACGACTGGAACGCTGGGGGAAATATATTCTCAGACGTCCAGATCCCCAAGTCATTTGGCCGGTGACTGAAAGTCCTGAGGCTTGGGAAAACTGTCACGCCTACTATCATCGGAGTTCCAGTGGGGGTGGCAGTTGGGAGGTACGGAAACAGTTACCGGAACGCTGGGTTATCCATTATCGTGACTTAGCCTTTTATATCAAACCGATGGGTTTTAAACATACTGGGCTATTCCCGGAACAAGCTGCCAATTGGGAATGGTTTAGCCGGCAAATCAAGGGCAGTCAAAAGGAGATCAGGGTTTTAAATTTGTTTGCTTATTCCGGAGGAGCAACAGTGGCTGCAGCTAGAGCCGGTGCCTTGGTATGCCATATTGATGCCGCCAAAGGAATGGTCGGATGGGCTAAAGAAAACCTGGCGCTGTCAGGTCTAGGCGAGCGCCCGGTCCGTTTTATTGTTGATGATGTTTTAAAATTCGTCCAGCGTGAAAAAAGGCGGGGCCGACAGTATGAAGGGATTATTATGGATCCTCCATCTTTTGGCAGAGGGCCCAACGGTGAAATTTGGAAAATAGAAGATGAAATCTATAATTTAGTAAAAGAGTGCATCGATGTGTTGGCGCCTGAGCCTCTTTTCTTTGTCATTAATTCCTATACGACGGGACTGGCGCCGACTGTTTTGAAAAATATCCTTGCGTTGACGCTCACCCGTAGATTTGGGGGAAGAGTGAATGCCGAGGAAGTGGGTTTACCTGTAACAGCCTCCGGAATAGCACTTCCGTGCGGTGCTGCCGGCCGGTGGGAGGCGGAATTATGAACCGGGTGATGCCGAAGATCCTTTATGAGGATAACCATTTACTGGTTGCGGAAAAGCCGGTGAATACTCCGTCCCAGGCTGATGACTCAGGCGATCCCGATTTTTTGTCCATTTTAAAAAATGATTTAAAACAGCGCTATCAAAAACCGGGGCAGGTTTACCTCGGTTTGGTGCATCGTTTGGATCGTCCGGTGGGCGGTGTGATGATATTTGCGAAAACCTCAAAGGCAGCATCCCGTTTATCTGCTCAAATTCAGAACGGAGAATTTAAAAAAACCTATCTTGCGGTGATATATGGACCTCCTAAAGAGCGGCAGGGCACTTTAAGACACTTTCTTTTGAAGGACGGCAGATTAAATAAGGTCGCAGTGGTTCAGTCTCCCGAGGAAGGCTCTAAAGAAGCAATTTTAAATTATGAAACCTTAATTACCAGCGATAAACTGGCTTTGGTACAGATTGAATTACGGACAGGCCGTTCCCACCAAATCCGAGTACAATTCGCGGCGATTGGCCACCCCCTCTATGGCGATCAAAAGTATGGCCCGGGGTATAGCAAGCCGGGCCAACAAATTGCCCTATGGTCAACCCGGATTGTTTGTAAACATCCGACCAAAAATGAAGCTATAACCTTTTTAACTATGCCACCTCATGAGTTTCCTTGGTCACTATTTGATTCAAACTTAGTTGAAAAGGGTTTGCAGTGATCTCTCCCTACTTACAAGTCCTGAAATTTTTAGTAAAAAATTGCACCTTGACGAGATATCAGCAGGGTGATATAATCTGAATGCGTTTGAATAATACTTTGCGAAATACTTCGCATAGCGAAGTACAAGTACGGTCACGTAGCTCAGTTGGTTAGAGCGCTGCGTTCACATCGCAGAGGTCACTGGTTCGAGCCCAGTCGCGACCACCATAACAGTTAGCGAATGTTCATGTCGATCATGGAAGTTCATTAACGAAAAACGGAGCCGTGGTGTAGTCGGTTTAACATGCCAGCCTGTCACGCTGGAGACCGTGGGTTCGAGTCCCATCGGCTCCGCCATTATTAAAATTCGAAGGTCCTCCAATTAGAGGGCCTTTTTTCATAGAATTTAAGGAATTGAAAATCCGTGTGAACATTACAAATAGGAAGTGAATATACTGTATGTTTGTCAGGACCATATCCCTTACTCTATTAATTCCTGGAGCACTCAGCCTTAAAGATAAAAGACAGGTGCTGCAAAGTCTAATTGAAAAGGTCCGGCGCAAATTTAATGTAGCGGTTGCAGAAATCGGATATCAGGACCAATGGCAGCGTTCTGAAATTGGTTTGGCTTTTTTAAGCAATCGTTTTTCCCATTTGGAAGAAACACAGAGAGAAATATTTAATTTTCTGGAAGAGAGTTTCATGGTGGAAATTACCGAATTTGAAGTAAACGATTATTAATCCTCGATCCGGCAAGAACAATGCAATTTTTCTGAAAAGGCGCTGAAAAATTGGCCGGATCGGGTTTTCTACAGAATCCGGCAAGTTATTAATTAAAGCGATTTTGAAAGTTACTTGCCGGATTCATGTTAATGTCAATGTTCAATTTTGGAAAAATGGTTATAATAAAATAATCGATAGGAGTGGTTGGAATGAAAGACCCCCGTATGGCCAAGATGGCGGAAGGACTTATTAATTATTCGGTCAGGCTGCAAAAAGGCGAGAAAATATTAATTGAGGTCATCGATTCAGGTATTCCGTTGGCCTTGGCTGTTGTAAAAGAAGCTTACCGGGTTGGCGGCGTTCCCTTTACGATAATTCGCAATAAGCAAATCGACCGGCAATTTATGTTAGGGGCTAATCAAACCCAGCTTGAACAATTGGCAAGCTATGAGTTGGTTCAGATGAAAGAAATGCAGTCTTATATTGGTATAAGAGCTGCGGATAATGCCAATGAAACGGCCGATGTTCCTGGTGAACAACAACAAGCTTATATGAAATATTATTCCCGACCTGTTACTGATCAGCGAGTTAACCATACCAAATGGTGCATTATGCGTTATCCGACGCCATCGATGGCCCAGGCTGCCAGTATGAGCACAGAGGCCTTTGAGGATTTTTACTTTAATGTTTGTACCTTGGATTACAGCAAAATGCTCAAAGCAATGGGACCCCTTAAAAAACTGATGGAACATAGCAATCAGGTACGATTAACAGGGCGAGATACGGATCTTACTTTTTCAATCCAGGGTTTACCGGCTATTCCATGTGCCGGAGCTATGAATATTCCGGATGGGGAGATTTTTACAGCGCCAGTCAAAAATTCTGTCAATGGTGTTATTACATATAACACGCCTGCGGTATATCAAGGTGTGACTTATGAAAATATTCAGCTCCGCTTTCAGGATGGAAAAATCATCGAGGTTCACGGAAGCGACCCGGCACGTCTGAATCATATTTTCAATACCGATGAAGGAGCCCGCTTTGTAGGGGAGTTTTCGTTCGGGGTTAATCCTTATATTTTAAAACCAATGAAAGACACCCTTTTCGACGAAAAAATTTGCGGCAGTATTCATTTTACTCCAGGTCAGGCTTACCAAGAGTGTGATAATGGCAATCGGTCAGCTATCCATTGGGATCTGGTGTTTATTCAACAGCCGGAGTACGGTGGTGGTGAGATCTATTTGGATGGAAAACTTATTCGCAAAGATGGCCGCTTTGTCTTGCCTGAGCTAGAAGCTTTAAATCCTGAGAATTTAGTATAGTGTAATGTGGATTGGAATTATAAATATTCTTTAAGCCTGCTTAAATTGGAATAAAGATTTTGGATCTCAATGTTTATGAACTATGGTTGGTAGTTACTTTGATGAATAGTCAGAGTAATTACTTTTTTTTATTGGGCTATACTTAAAGGTAGGGTGCAGAACCTTGATTTTTCCTTCTAAAGATTGACTGGTAAATGCCGAAAAAGAGAATATTGGAACAATTTTTGCTATAAAACCCACTAAGGGCTTATGGAGACATCATGAAGAGACAAACAACAGTCAATCTTGGTAATTTATTATTATCACTATCCGAAATTACAGATTTATTTAACCCTGTTGTTTCGCAGCATCAGCAAAAGACGGCATTTATTGCTATTGAAATTGCTAAAGCCTTTAGTGTAAGTCCCGATCTATTGGAAGACATATTTATAGCCGCTCTGTTTCATGATATAGGTGCCATTACCGTTGAAGAAAAGATTGCTGTTCATAAAGGAAAAGATATCAATTTGGATTTACATTGTATTAAAGGAGAAATTTTACTGGGTGGGACCCCTTGGTTTCAGAAAATCGCTAGAATTGTCCGTTATCATCATCGAAATTGGATTGATTGGCAGGATACCCTCAACAACCCTGTTGTATTATCCTCTCAAATCATTTTATTGGCTGATAGTATAGAAAAAATGATTGAGCGCGATAAATTTATCCTGTATCAAAACGAATCCATCATGGAGCAGATTCAACGGATGCAGGATAGCGTAATAACCAAAGAGCTTGTAAATTGTTTTTTAGGAATTGCCAGGCGTGAGGAATTCTGGTTGGATTTGGTATCACCTCGTTTATATCATGTGCTCTTAAGTCAAGGTCCCTATCGTAATATTGAAATTGATATGAAGGGAATATCTCTGATTGCGGATCTTTTCAGGGATATTATTGATTTTAAATCTGATTTTACAGCAACCCATACTTCCGGAGTATCCGCCTGTACAGAAATCTTAGGTTCTCGTTTTGGCCTGACCGAAGTTGAAATTAATTCACTGCGGGTGGCAGGTAACCTGCATGATATCGGGAAATTGGTGATTCCCAATAGTATCTTGGAAAAAAAAGGGAAACTCACTCCAACTGAAACCGCGGTAATGAAGTGCCACACTTATTATACTTTTCACGTTCTTAATTCAATTGGTGGCTTAGGAAATATTGCCGAATGGGCGGCATATCACCATGAAAAATTAGATGGCAGCGGTTATCCTTTCCATTGTCAGGCCTTTGAAATTGATATTGGAAGTCGGATATTGGCGGTTGCTGATATTTTCACAGCCTTAGCTGAGGATCGGCCATATCGGCCCCGAATGAAAAAAGATCAAATATTCACGGTCATTAAAGAGGAAACGAAACAAAAAAAGCTTGATTCTAAAATTGTGGATTTATTATTTGATAATTTTCATGCCGTTAGTGAATATGTAACGGAAAGGCAAGCACAGGCTAAAGAATTTTATAATCAAAGATTTTTAGCGGTTTTAGTCGAGAGTCGCTTTAAGGATAAGTTTGTAGAAAATAATACTAAATAAGAATAGAGGGCTTTCGAATAGACCGTTTTAAAAGAATCCGCAGTCTTCTTGCGGTCGGTTCCTTCACAAATTGATGGTTGTAGAAAAGGCTGTCGAAAAGAAGAAACTTTTATCAGTGTTAAATTTCCGACAAAAAATTCTCTAGGCAGCCTTTCCAGACTCCAATCGCGAGATGTTGACTTTCTATGTATTATTACTCAGATTGATTATCATCGAAAATTCAGTCCCCGCTTTTGCAGCTTCACGATAAATGGTCTGGAGACCGTTCCATATTTGATCAGGGCTTTCGCTATAGAGGTAGGTACTTTGGTTGCCGATTTCGTGTTTGACCCCGGTCGTTTTAAGTGCTTCCAAAGATTGATTAATAATTGCATCGGAATTTACAACTTCCAATGGGAATAATGAAACTTCACATGACAGCATTGAACTTCACTCCTTTCTCTAGATAGATTGCCAAGTTAATAGTCAATCAATATTAGGTATTTTGCGCAGGTTCTTGAAAATTTTTCTATTTATGAAAGGTTAGCGAATTTTGACAAACATCAAGAAACTTTTTAATATCAATCCCGTTATTTACTATATTGATCAGGGATTTTCAAATCTCTTTATGATGATCAACACAACAAATTTGCAGGAATTTGGCTAAACTTGTCAAATTAAATAAACATGGCGATAAATGATTTATTATTAGAGGAGTGTAACTTGGTTAAGGAAGAATGTGATGTCCTAATTTTATCTGCCAGCTATGGCGGGGGTCATAACCAAGTTGCAAGAGCCTTAACCTCGGCCCTCCAATTACAGGCCCCCGGCCTTAGGATTATAACCGTTGATTATTGTGACCTCTTGGTCCCTTTATTCAACCGGTTGACTCAATTTAGTTATATGCAGAGTATTCGGCATTTTCCCGTGGGCTATGCTTTATACTATCAGGCTACCGGAAAAATATCACCCGACTCTTTTTGGCAACGGCATTTAAATAGAATCGGTTATTCTGAGTTAATGATGTTAGTCGATGATTTGAGGCCGCGAATTATTATTTCAACTTTTCCAATCCCTGCAGGCGTACTTTCAGAAATGAAAGCGAGTGGTCATTTAAATGTACCGATTGTGACTGTGATTACCGATATGTGCGTTCATAGTCAATGGATTCACCCAAATACTGATTTATTCATTGTAGGTTCGTCGGAAGTGGCGGAAGGATTAGTCGGAAGGGGAGTACCGCGGAGAAAAATTATGGATAGCGGAATTCCGATTCTTCCTCAATTTAATAATAATTTTAATAAGGCTAAACTACGGCAATCCTTTGGCTTTAAACCGGATGACAAAGTTATCATTATTATGGGCGGAAGCGACGGGATTTTTAGGGCGAATCGTTTTAAGCTGCATCGTACGTTGGAACAGTTACCTACCGGTGTTCAAGCCTTAATCCTTACGGGGTATAATCATGATTTATATGATAAACTCCAACCCTTAACGGCAAGGTATTCTAATTTCAAAGTGGAAAAGTTTAACCCCAATATGGCCGGCTTAATGCAAATGGCTGACTTGTTAATTACCAAGGCTGGTGGAATTACTATTTCGGAGGCTTTGGCCAGTAGACTTCCCATGGTTATTTATAAACCCATGCCGGGTCAAGAGGAAGTCAACGCCAATTATTTGTGGCGTCATCGTGCCGCAATCATTGCTAAAACGGAACATCGGGTGCGAACAGCCATCCATCGCATGGTCTGCGATGAACAATTTCGATTGCTATTTCAAAAAAATTGCCTAAAGTTAGGTCATTCTGATTCGGCGGCGGTTGCAGCAAATGCTATCTTAAAAATGCTGACTCCGGTCACTCGAAGTAAAAATTTTATCCGTCAATATTAAGGGGAGAAGTCCGTGTTTCATCAAAAGGAAGGTTTGTTTAAGCATCCGGTGGTAATTGCCTTTTTGGCAATTATCTCATCGATTGAATTTATCCGGATGTCTTTATTTTTGACCTTTTTACCCAGCTTCTTAAAGAATTTGCATTATACAACTGCCGCTATTGGTGTTGTGTTTTCAGCGAACCTTTTTGCAGATAACCTTTCCAAAAGCGCGGTTGGCTGGTTAGTTGACCATAAGGGACCATGGCCGGTTTTACTTTGTGGAAGCATTGCAGTGGTTATTGGAGTCTTTCTAATTATGACTTTTCATCATAGCTTACTGCTATTGGCTTTAGCAGCTATTTTAATTGGTATTGGAGCTTCACCTACATGGCCGGCGGCAATCTCCGGTTCGATTCAAACGGTCGGTGAAGAAAAGAGGGCAACTATTATTAGCGTTATTTCTGTTATTTGGCTGGCTGGCGGTGGCTTAGGACCCATCTTGATGGGTTTTTTAATTGATAGTAAAATGCGTAAACTTTTGCTTAAAGTTCATCTACCTATCATTAACGCATACCGGACTGGGTTTACCGTTCTAGCGGCAGTCGCTCTACTGGCAGTTGTTATTTGTATGTTGGGTTGGTGGAGTTGGAACAGGGTGCCTCATATCAAGCAAATTACTGAAGCAAGACGCCAGATTTCCGCTAGGGATCGAATCAAGGATGTCGTAAAACGACTTTGGAAAGTAAAGGGATTAATTCCGGGTATGTTCTTTCAAACTTTATCATTGGGTATGTTACTACCCAATCTTTTACCTTACGCTATTGATAAGCTTAACCTTACCGAAGCCCAGTATAGTATGTTACTACTGGTAGGTGGTATAGTAGTTGTAGCCTTTATGATCCCGGTGGGGCATTTGGCTGATCGCAAAGGCCCGCGGGCATTTTTGGTTGCCGGATTTTTATTAGCTGCCAGTTCTTTGTTTATCTTGGTTTCACGAGGCAACAGTCATAATATTTGGTGGATGGTAGGATTTGTAGGTCTCTCTTATGCTTTAATTCAGCCTGCATGGAATGCTCTACTGGCAGGTTCAATACCAGCTTCCCAACGTGGAGTGTTAATGGGATTATTTATGTCGGTTGAGGGATTAGGATTTGCGGTCGGCCCGCTGGTCGGAGGGTTTCTGGGAACTTTGAGCAGTAAAGATTTAGGATTATTGGGTGGTACAGGTTTGGTGGCGCCGTTCTATTTTAGCAGCTTTTGTTTATTTTTAATGGCAATTGTATATATAGTCTATCCATTTCGGCATTATCAGGATGAGGTTCAATAAAATGGTTTGGTTAATTGTTGGAATATCGGCCGTTATTTTTTGGGCGTTACTATATCCAGTCACAGATTACTGGCAACGTTGGTTTTCAAGGTTGGTCCTTAAAAAAGGTCAATCCAGCAAGGGGCCAGACGGGAAACCCCAAATTTATCTAACATTTGATGATGGCCCGAATCCGAACATTACACCGCAAATATTGAATGTTTTGGCTGAATATCATATCCCGGCAACCTTTTTTTTAGTGGGTTATCGGGCAGAACGTTCACCAGAATTAATACAGGAAATTTTAGATCGCGGTCATGAGATTGGTATTCATACGTATGATCATTGTCATGCGTACGGAATGTTTGTTTATAAAAGTATTAATACAGTTAGGCGCGGTATCGGGATTTTAGAACGCATCGCTGGGAAGTCAATTGTTTGGTTTAGGCCTCCGTGGGGGGCTTTGAATTTTTTTGAGCTTTTGGCCGTAAAATATTTTAAGCTAAGAATTGTTTTATGGACTGCCAATGCCGTGGATTGGGATGTACGGACGACACCGTTGCAGATCGTTGAACGCCTAAAGAAGAAATTACAACCGGGCTGTATCATTGTAATTCATGATGCAGGGGGAGATCCGGGTGCACCCCGTCATACCCTGGAAGCTTTACCAGAATTTATTAGGCAAGCTCAGGCAGAAGGATATCGATTCGGCACTTTAGCCAGCATCCAGGAGAGTTAGTTCAATACTTTAGCTAAGATATAGGAGAATTTAATTCTACATTTGAGCTAAAAAAATAGGAGAATTAATTCTTACATTTAAGCTAAGAAATAGGGAGAATTAAATATGATTGAGATGACCATTTTACAAAAATTTGGTATGGCAATTGACCGTCGGTATTTAAAAAAAGCAGGCGCAACCGGGATACCCGGTTCAAAATATCAGTTGTTGTTAATTTGTTTTCATGCTTACCAGGGAAAAGCGGAGCTTAATTTAAATGGCACCATCATATATCCAGGGGATGCAATTGCTGAGTTTCATTTATCAAATAAGCTTATAGCAGAGATGGGGAAGGAGGAATCTTCCCGCTCTATGGAGTGGCGTATGTTGGAAATGTTAAAAGCAGAATTTACTGCCTTAGCAGAAGCCTGTTCTAATGATTTAGTTCCTATTCAAGTTCAGGGATTTTACGGTGTTAATGTTTTAACTGCAGGAGCTAAACGTTTGGGATTTACTTTAGTTCCGATTCCTAAAGGATGGAATCATTGGTGGCTGGGTTTTTGGGAGAGCATTTTACGAAAAATCTTTTATTCATATAAAACCAAAAAAAAGGCTGCTTTTCAAAAGACGAAAGAGGCTTTTGAGGTTTGGATAACCAGAGAAGAGCTGATAAAACGCTACTTAAAGCTATGAACATTTAATGCCTTTCGCACATATAATCATAGCAGTCAGTAATTTTTTGCTTTGCTTTGATTATATCGACGGAGGAACTTAAATGGATCATACTTTTCAAAGTCCACATGCAATACCTTCCGGTAATTCTCAATTTACATCTGATCCAGTCCTTTATTTTTTAAGAGAAGATATTGCTGATGAGTTAGGCGCTATTGTTGGATATTTGGAATGCGCGACTTTATCAAAGGATTACCGGATTGGCGCGTTATTTAGGGAAATAGCCAATGATGAAATGGAACACTTTATCCGCCTTATGGGTGCGTTAGCCCAGATGGATTCGGTTCAGGCTGAACAATTTCAAAAAACAGGCTTTTCTGAAGTATTGATGGGGATTGAGGGTACAAATCCCTATGGAATGGGATTCCCTTCCCAGTGCCAAGCTTGTCTCAAACCAGAACGGCGCAGACATGATAACAATGATAAAAGAATGTATATGGCTGACGACCGAACCATTGAATGTTTGCAAAATGCGATTCGGGATGAACTTAAAGCAATTAATGCTTATCAAAGGCAATTAAAAGAGACTACGAATCCGGCAATTCAAAATTTATTGACCGTCGTTATGAATCAAGAAAAAGAACATGTTAGTGAATTCACTAAACTTTTCTATGCTATATATGATAATTAAATCATAGAGATAGAGGAACATAAAATGGCAAAGATTCTGGTTACAGGTGGAGCCGGTTTTATCGGTATCAATTTACTTGAAGAATTATTACCTCATTACGATATAGCAGTAGTGGATAACTTATCAACCAGTAAAGGGTCGCCGCTTTTAAATGATGTTCATTTTTACAAAATGAATATTCTTGAAGAAGATTTTGAAAAAATTGTGGCCCAGGAAAGACCGGATTTTATTATTCATTTAGCAGCACAAATCAAAGTATCGGAATCTTTTGTAAGGCCGGTTTTTGATTTAGAATCTAATATTTTAGGAACTCTAAAGGTGATCGAAGCCGCAAAAAAAAATGGAGTTCAAAAATTAATTTATCCTTCATCGGCTGCAGTGTACGGGAGTCCACAATTTCTTCCCATTACTGAAGAACATCCGATAGCGCCAATGTCATTCTATGGTATAAGCAAACATACCCCTGAACATTATTTGCAAACCTACTATCATAGTTATGGCCTAGATTATACCGTATTACGGTTTGCGAATGTTTATGGCCCAAGGCAGGACTCTAGCGGTGAAGGGGGCGTGATAGCCATTTTCATGGACAACCTATTAAAAAATAAGCCACTATCTATCTTTGGCGATGGAGAACAGACCCGGGATTTTGTTTTTGTTAAGGATGTGGCCAGAGCAATTATGAAATCATTATCAACCGGTAGTAATCAAATTTTTAATATCGGATCCGGTCAAGAGGTAAGCATCAACCAGGTATTTCAACAAATAAAAAGTCTAACGAAAAGTAGCATAAAACCACAATATTTACCAACTCGTCCTGGGGATATCCGCGATAGTATTTTCGATATTAACAAGGCCCGAAATGTTCTTGGATGGGAACCGCAGACTACTTTTGCACAAGGGCTTCAATTAACAATGGATTGGTTATCAGCGTACTAAGCTATAGTAGGTATTTATTCGATTGTCATCATGTTTTCTGAGCCCTGTTTCAAGCTCCATAGCAAATTCCTCATTAAAACGCTCTACCGCTTGGCCGAGTATCTCACGACAGATGCGTCGTCCGGCCGTACTTTCAGGGTATTTGGTCACAAAGCTCATAATTGCAGATATTTTTGAGTTGTCAGGCATTTTTTATCCTCCAATAATAATGGTAGTATAACCTTTTGAATCATTTTTATAATTGTTTTGCATAATTCCAATAAACCAGGTTATTCTACTGCAAAAAAGGAGTGGTTTTTGTGGCAGAACTTGGCAATCCGTTTAATGGAAATATACCCCGTAAAATAAGTAAAGAAGAATTAATCCAAGCACTGAGGGCCGATATTGCAGGAGAGCTTGAAGCAATAATAGGCTATGATGCTCACGTTATGGCTTGTGATGATGAAAGGGCCAAAAAAGTATTAAGTTCGATCCGGGATGAAGAAAGGGTTCACGTTGGGGAGTTACAGTCCTTACTACAGATATTGGATCCGGGGGAAGTACAGTACTATCAAAAGGGTGCTCAAGAGGTTCAAGAGTTAACCACCGTCCATGTGTAATCCTTTCGCTTTAATTTATTATCTCTGAGCAAATAAGAGACATTATGAATCGGGGGCTGAAGCCTCACTCGTTTTTGGAAAATCAGCAAATGCCTCTGTTTCACTAACAGTACCAATAATTGTGTAAACAGCTTTTTTACCAGGCGCGTAAATTTTACGCGCTTGTTTTAACACTTTTTCTTTAGCGCTCTCCAAGCCATCCGCTTCAACAATAATATCGATACGGCGTTGAGTTTTTCTGAAAGTGACTCGGACGGAGGCGGCATATAACATTTGAAATCACCTCGTTTGTTAATTCGGGGAATCAATAAGGTTCTCCTGCACGATTTTTCCGAATTATCCTAGAAAGTCATCCACCCTGGCTTTGTCATGGCAATGAAGTGGAGAAATTAGTATTTTCTAAGTAGGAATTAATTAAAATGGGTGGAAATAAACAACTGACAGTTAATGAAAATGGGAGAATGAAGCATGAAGGCTATACAATGTTTATTGGATATTTCCAAAGTTTGTAATGATTGCGGTGAATGTGAAATGTGCGACCTGGATCAAAATAAAATCTGTGATAATTGTTGTCGCTGTTTAGGGGATGCGGACTATACCGCCATTGAAGTTGAAAAAATTATTGTGCCCGAAAAAATTCAGCTAAAACGAAAGAAAATGAAAAGATAGAGGCTGTTCAAACATTAAAAAAACGTTTTGAAAACAGCCCCATGACCGGTTAAAAAAATTTATTGAAGAATAAAGCAGCTTCTGGTACCGGTTCATTTAAAATTTTGTAATTGTAGATTCCAATTATGTCCACTATTGTTATCCCAATTATTGGCGCTATCCTTAAAACATAAGTTCATTTCATGGGCATCCTCGGCTTTTATTTCCTTATAAAAACTACCATCATCCATCTTATCCATTTTTACGGTATTAGAACGGTTCCAACTATCAAAACCATAATGAAGATAGACCTCGCTGGCACCCGATTCTTTTAGTAACCCCCGGTAATGAATGTTTAGGGTATCATTATTTCGCGGCTGTGATGGTTCCCAGGAAATTGCGTTATCAAAAGTTCCGCTCTCCTGATCGATTTTATTAAGACCTAATAAATTCCTTAGAAAATTATTCATTATAAACCCTCCTTTCTATGTTTTTCTGCCGCGCAAAGTTTAGTCTCCCCTAATTTTATTTCAGATAACTCGGGAACGCATCCCAGGATCAAATTATCTTGTCTCTGAAGCTTTTTTATATAATTTTTAACTATTGTTTCCTTGTGGGTAATTTTGACAAACACTTTTATGCCTTAATCCTTTGTTTTTGGGATTATAGCCTAGATACAAAGTCCTATGCTGCGAATAAATTAAAACAAAAGCATAATAGGAGGTTTTTATATGGAAGCTGGAAATCAAATGTATATGAGGCTTGCACAGGCCTATGTACCGTTTCAGTTTTATACAAACCGTTGGGAACCCATGAAAGCCTTGATGATGGGAACTGTTTTTCCGGAGTTATATCGCGCTTATCACGGTAAAAGGTAGGAGGTTATCAAAATGCAAAATTCTCAATTAAAGATGTTAACGGATCTCCAAGCATTAGAATTTACAGGGTTCGATTTTCATTTATATTTGAATACTCATCCCAATGATCCACGGGCGTTAGCAGAATTCTCAAGGGCAGAAAGGGAAGCTGAACGCTTAAGGAACATGTATTCGATAAATTATGGTCCATTAATGGCTGGAGATAATGTTAATCAACCATGCTGGAGATGGATAGAAGAGCCTTGGCCATGGGAAATCGACTATGAATAAATGGAGGTAACAAAATGTGGCATTATGAAAAGAAACTACAATATCCTGCGAAAGTTGGAAAAGCCGATTTGAAAATGGCTAAATACCTAATTTCGCAATATGGAGGACCAGATGGGGAATTGGCTGCGGCACTTCGTTATTTAAACCAACGTTATACGATGCCGACTGGACAGTCCAAAGGGATGTTAAATGATATTGGCACGGAGGAACTTGCTCACCTTGAAATCATCGCCACTTTGGTTTACAGGTTAACCAAGGATGCAAGTGTTGATGAATTAAAAGCTGCAGATTTAGGCGCTCGTTACACCGATCATGATCGGGCGCTCTTTTATACGGACGCTTCGGGGAATCCTTGGACGGCGGCTTACATTCAAGCCAAAGGTGATCCGGTTGCCGATCTGCACGAGGACATGGCTGCGGAAGAGAAAGCTAGAGCTACTTATCAATGGTTAATTGATTTAACAGATGATCCCGATTTGAAAGACACCCTAAATTTTCTAAGAGTACGGGAAATCGTACATTTTCAACGATTTGGAGAGACTTTAAATATGGTTCAAGAATATCAAAACTCAAAACATGTATTTTAGAACTTAATTTAACAGGTCAAATATAATTTCTCCGATGGATTGCGGTATTACCCGGACCGGATTTGGTCGATAGAATCCACAAGCCCGAAGCTGTTTTAAAAGTTACTTACAGGGTTTGGGGTAGAATTAAAGCTTTACGGTTTAATAATTTTTATCTATGTTCTTTTCGTAAAAAGGTAAAGATGAATCAAGGTTGAACTTTTAGAAATGTTTTAAGTTGAAGAAAGAAGCGAGTTATGCTATAATTTTTTTGTCAGAATTTAACTAGGCTAGATTTGAATTACTTTCTCTCCAACTTGAGCCAGTTAATTAGACGGCGCCTCAGGCGTCATTTTTGCCGACGCGCGTGTACGCGAGGCTTAAGAGGAGGAGAATGAATGTCTAGTGACAAAACTTTAGTTTGTAAGGATTGTAACCAGGAGTTTGTATTTACTGCCAGCGAACAGGATTTTTATGCTGAAAAAGGGTTTACCAATGAACCGGGACGCTGCCCAAGCTGCCGTCAGGCGCGAAAGAATAACGACCGCGGCCGTGGAAGAAGTGGAGGCGGTGGATTTAAGGGTGAAAAAACTCTTTATAATGCAGTATGTTCCCGCTGCGGAGCCCAAACTCAAGTACCCTTCCAACCTAAGCCCGATCGAGAAGTCTTATGCCGGGATTGCTTCCGTCCCAGAAATAATTATCGGTAATCAAAAGATAGAGAGCTGTCTCAAAAGATAATTTATTGACGGGGATATACTTGTATATCTCGTTAATTTTAAAATACTTTTGAGACAGCTTCTTTTTATTCTGTTAATATTTCGTAGGTAATCTCAGCATTTAAAGAAGCAGCTACAGAACAATATTTGGATTGGGATAACTCGACGGCACGGATTACCTTATTTCGATCGATATTTGAACCAAAAGTCTTAAAAGTGAGATGGATGTGAGTATATTTTTTAGGATGTTCTGGTGCCCGTTCTCCAGTAATTTCGATGGTAAAGTCCTTTAAATCAATCTGCATTTTCTTTAATATGGAAACAACATCCATTCCCGTACATCCTCCTAAAGCATGCAACAATAGCTCCATAGGCCTTAGCCCTGAGTCAGAGCCGCCTTCCGGTACTCCTGCGTCCATTTGGACTCTATGCCCTGAATCTCCCACAGCAAGAAATCCCATTTTATGGTCCCAGGAAAGTTTTGATCGCATAACCATCGCCCCATTTCATTCAATGTTATTCCTGCGCAATTTTATTATATACCAAAGGCATAGTAAACCAAACATCTAATTAACGATTACTACGGAAGGTTTTGGGTAAAGAATATAAGCAGGAGGTTTTCGAAATGCATTTATGGTTAATAATTTTAGGAATTGTAGGAATTGGTTTTATAGTAGCTGCTGTATTAGGTTGGGTGCTTTGGAAGCCCATTGTTAATTTTTGGATTGATTCATTTGTTAAGCGTTTACTGAAGGATCCTTATCCTGAAAATATCATAGAGATGTATAATGTATTCCGTAAAGTAGGGGTTCAGAATGTGTTGGAGGCCGACATCCGTGGGGCAACTGGAGAGCCTTTACAACGTCCTTTTGGAACATCTAACCACTACTCCAAATGGGAGCAATTGTTGTTGAATCCGGTTTACCTTTCGCGAAAACCGATAGTAGAATCGCTTGAAATTCAAACGAAAGTTACGATTGGGCCCGAGGCTAAGAGGCCACTTATAATCGATATGCCGGTTATGATTGCAGGTATGTCTTGGGGAATCGGCTTATCTTCGAAAGCCATATTAGCTCTGACAAAAGGGGCTGATAAAGTTGAAACAGCAATTAACAGTGGAACAGGTCCATGTTTTCCGGAACAACGTAAACAAACTAAACGACTCATCATTCAATACCATCGCGGAGAGTGGGGGAGAGAGGAAGAATGGCTTCGGCAGGCGGATGCTATTGAAATTCAATTGGGATATGGGGCCTTGGCCTCGGCGCCATTTTTTATCAAACCCCAAGAAATTAGTGCTGAACTTCGTAATAGTTTGAATTTAAATACCGATGAGGGTCTAAAAATGAATACCACAATTACGAATCTTCATAAAGAAATGGAGCTTCCGAAAATTGTCCAATATCTTAGAAAGCTAACCGGAGGGGTTCCGATAGGAGTTAAGATTGGAGCAACTCATCATCTAGAGGAAGAGTTAGAGGCAATTACGGATGCAGATATCGATTTTTTAACCATTGATGGCAAGGAAGCCGGGATTCATTATGGTCCCGGTATCTTAGAAGATGATGTAGGTTTACCCACATTACCAGCACTCTGTAGAGCTGCAGCGTTCCTGAAAAACAAAAAACTAAAACCAAAGGTTTCTTTAATTGTTTCCGGTGGGCTCTTTACACCCGGTCAATTTTTAAAGGCGTTGGTCTTAGGGGCTAATGCAGTATATATAGGAACAATTGTTTTGGTGGCTTTGGCCCATAATCAGATTACCAAAGTATTACCCTGGGAACCTTTATCTCAACTATTATATGAAAAGGGCACAGCAACCGAAAAACTATCGATTGAGCAAGGAGCCAGCAATGTAGCAAATTTTTTAAAAAGTTGCAATGAGGAAATCATATTGGCAATGCGTTCTTTGGGAAAAACATCTTTTGCTCAGCTGACGATTGAAGATTTGTGTGCAATTTCCCCTGAAATTTCTCAAATCACTGGGGCAGAATTAGCATTTTTTAAACCGAGGCCTTAGCGAAGATGAATACATTTTTAATACTACTTTGCTCAACGACAGTCCTCATCATCGGTTTATTTTTAATGATGGTTTTTCAAAGTTATCAAAGGGCCTGTAAAGAAATTAAGAAGTTCTTGGTATCGCCCAATTACGCTGAAATATTGAATTTGCTACACAAAATAACCTGGCAGATTTTTTTTGAAAGTCAGTTAAGGGCTCAGACTGGAAAAGCTTTAGAACGTCCCTTTGGTTCACCGCTGCATTTTTATTCCTGGAATCAGATTCTACTTCAGCCTAGTTATCAATCGCAGGCGTGCGGTCGAAACCGGCCTTTGGAATCGGATGTTCCTATTGATACTTCGGTGATACTCGGACCCGCGGCTAAAAAACCTTTACGATTAGATTATCCTTTATTAATCGGGGGCATGGCGTATGGTGGCGCCCTAAGTGTAAGGGCGAAAATTGCTCTGGCTAAGGCAGCTACGATGATTGGTATAGCCACTAATTCCGGAAGTGGCCCGTTTCTTAAAGAAGAAAGGGAGGCCGCCCAAAAATTGGTTTTTCAATATTCACGGGGTTATTGGGCGAAATCCGAAACTGTTTTTAACCAGGTTGATATGCTAGAGATTGCCCTAGGCCATGGCGCATGGGCATCAGCTCCGGTTCGCATTGAAGGAAGGAAAGTTACTCGGCGTTATGCCCGGGAATTAAATACGATTGAAGGTTTAGATGTTCTCATAGAATCTAGGTTGACTCAGGTTGATAATGCCGAAGACTGGAAAACGTTAATTTGTTATTTGAAAGAGGCTACTGGAGGAGTACCAATTGCGGTCAAAATTGGAGCCACTCATCATTTAGAGGAAGAATTGGCTTTGATTATTGCGGGTGGTATTGATATTGTCGTGGTAGATGGCACAGAGGGAGGAAGTCACTCCGTACCATCGATTTTATCGGATGATATTGGACTACCGACTTTGCCTGCACTATGCCGAACTGTTCAATTTTTAAAGCAACATAAATTGGAAGATAAAATTTCGTTGGTCGTTGGGGGGGGACTTTATACCTCGGGTGATTTTCTAAAGTGCCTAGCATTAGGGGCTGATGCTGTGGCGATTGGAACAATAGCCATTCTGGCCATGTCTCATACTCAAATTATCAAGTCGATTCCCTGGGAACCACCGACCGGCTTGGTTTATCATCTAGGAAAAGCAGCCTCTAAATTTGATCCCGATTTAGGTGCTAAGCATTTATATCATTATCTAAGAAGTTGTATGGAAGAAATGGAACAAGCTACTCGGACCATGGGAAAACGCAGTTT
>JAEZKW010000064.1 GCA_023415375.1 Bacillota bacterium | reverse complement strand
TCCGGGTAATTTCCCGAATGACTTGGGAGGTTTCCCGAACGGCCCGGGTAATTTCCCGGATGATTTGGGAGATTTCCCAGAACTTGGGATTGATTGGTAAAGAGGATATTAAGCGGCTGCTGGCAATTATTTTGAGTAGAACGTTACGACTAAAAGTTTGAAGAATATGACGGTGAAAGATGGATGATTTAAAATGACTGATTGTTTTCCTGTTTATACAAAGAGAAAACAGTAGTATGAAGAAGCAACCGGCAAATCTTGCTGTGATCAAAGTACCCAATAAGGCACCCCTTCCATGTCCCAGATTAGTGGTGCGCCAAGGGCGCACTAGAACTTACAGAATGAGGGAAGGGGTCGGGGGTTAGGTGAAATAGGCGATTTAAACTGCTGGCTGCCGCCAAACTGTCCACGGAAGACTATAATATGAAACAATTATATTCCCAATCGCTATTTATAAGGTATAATTGGTAAAGACACTCTATTAACTAAAGGCATACTAAAATTGAAAGGACTCACTCCCCATGAGGTTCTTTTATGATACATACCAATCTCCATTGGGCATAATCCACATTATCCTGGATGAAGTCGGCGTGTTTAGAGTGAAACTAACTTCCGAAGGATGGCAAAAGTGTATGGATGAGTTTGGCATGCCTATTCAAGATAAGGCCCGTTGTGGGGAAGTTGTTCACCAGATCGAGGAATATTTTCAAGGACAAAGAAAACAATTTACCGTGCCTCTTTCCATTCAAGGTCCGGTATTTACCCAACGGGTCTGGCAGGAATTGCAGAACATCCCCTACGGGGAAACCCGGAGTTATGCTGAAGTTGCCCGGGCCATTGGGAAACCGAACAGTTGCCGGGCTGTGGGACAGGCTAATCGCAGAAATCCACTGCCGATTATTATTCCCTGTCACCGGGTGATTGGGAAAAATGGTGCGATGACCGGATATATTGGAAAAGAGTATATTGGCATGAAAGAAAAGTTACTAGAGATGGAAAGAACGTACCGGGAAAAAGTTTAAATGATCTAAAACGATTCAAATTAATATCCAGAAAAAGGGCGTTCGGCTGTCCTAAAAGAAATTTTATCGATGAAGATATCCAATATATAAAATATAAATGTTTGGTTGTATAACGATGCTAAATATTGGATATCTTATTGATTTTAAACTACTTTTTAGACAGCCTCTTTAAATATCTTGATTAATTACGAAACGAGCTGAACTTAAGAGTTTGATTACTTTTAATAAATAATTAAGGTAGAATATGGTATAGTTCCAATTACTTTAAAAAATCGCAAAATCGTTCGGGGGCTATCTCATGGGATTTTTTCAACGAAAAAGTGCAACTTTACTCGCGGTTGCTATCGGTACATTTATGGCAGCGCTTGATTCCAGTGTTGTGAACCTAGTACTACCCATTATCAGTGCTTATTTTCACACCACCCTTTCAGTGGTTGAATGGGCGGTTATGTCTTACCTTTTGGTCATTAGTAGTTTGCTATTGGCTTACGGCAGGCTGGGCGATATGTATGGGAACAAAAAAATATATTTATTGGGTTTTATCCTCTTTACCATAGGATCTCTATTATGTGGTATGGCAGCTTCAGTCGCCATGCTCATTGTATTTAGGGTGGTTCAGGCTATTGGGGCCGGAATGTTGATGGCCATGGGACCGGCGATTGTAACCGATACAGTCGATGCCCGTAACAGAGGGAAGGCACTAAGCGTTACAGCGGTTGCTGTTGCCAGCGCATTAACCATCGGTCCGGTGATCGGCGGCTTTCTGGCCTCGGCTTTTGGTTGGCAAAGCATATTCTTTGTTAATATTCCAATTGGTATCGGGGGGCTCTGGCTAGCGCAGAAAACGATCCATAAAAAAGATCAACACAGCCCCCAGTCTTTCGACCAAGTTGGAGCCCTGATCATTTTTTTAGCATTGGTGTGTATTTTGTTACCCTTAAGTTTAGTTGCGGATTATGGGTGGACAAACTTTTGGCTTTGGCTGTTTATCGTCATCGGAGTCGGACTGGTCGTTGGTTTTGTTTTATGGGAAAAGAAAGTCCAGCATCCCTTATTTGATATTACCCTTTTTTATAACCGGCTGTTTGCAATGAGTAACCTCTCGGCGCTTTTTAATTATATGGCTCAGAATACCATTATCTTGTTAATCCCCTTTTATTTGCAGACATTACGGGGGTTGCAGCCAAATCAGGCGGGACTGTTATATTTACCGATGCCGCTGACTACAATGGCGGTAGCACCGGTCAGCGGGACCCTTTCAGACCGGATGGACAGCCGTTATATTAGTTCCGCCGGAATGGCGCTAATGGCCGTGGGAATGGGGATACTCAGCAATCTAAAGGCAGACTCGCCTTATATTTTGATGATTGTCGGATTGATTGTGGTTGGTTTCGGAATAGGATTATTTCAGACACCGAATAATAGTGCAATCATGGGAGCAGTGCCGCGAGATAAGACTGGAGTTGCTTCCGGCATGCTGGCCACCATGCGTAATATTGGGATGGTCTTGGGAGTAGCCGTAGCGGGAGCGGTTTTTTCTTCCAATCAAATCAGCTTATCATCAAGCTTAAAAAGCCAGGGACTCGGTGGGCATCTCTTATTTAAAACCGCTTTTGAAGGCGCCTTACATATAACGTACCTAGTGGGAGCGGGAATTGCCTTTGTAGCGATGGTAACTTCACTGATAAAAGGGTCGACGCGGAAAGGACAATGTCAGAAACAAAAAAAGTCTCCCTGAGATTGGGAGGCTTTTTTATGGTCTTATCAGTCGACCCCAAACTGGTGTTAAAGGACTCGTTCAATGGGATCCTGCCAGTTCTTTAAAATAGCTTTGATTAATTTTTGATCGTCTTTCACTTCCCGCCCTTTTACGGTAAGGTACCCTCCAATGATCATCCCATTAGCGCCAGCCATAAAACCTAATCCCTGAAAATCTTTAAATAATGTCTCCCGACCGGCTGCTATTTTTATAATTGGGTGCTTTAACATGATCCGGAAGATAGCAATCGTCCTGATAATTTCGAAGGGAGATAAAGAACTGGAAGACCCTAAAGGAGTGCCTGGAATTGGAATTAATATATTTAAAGGCACGGAACGGACTTCTAAATCTTTTAAGGTTAAGATCATTTCAATTCGATCCTGCCAGCTTTCCCCGAGCCCTAAGATTACACCGCTGCATACTTCGAGCCCTGCCAGTTTAGCATAATGAATTGTCTTTATTCTGTCCTTAAAATCATGGGTGGTGCAAATTTTCGGGTAAAAAGAGGGTGAAGTTTCAATATTATGATGAAAACGGGATAGTCCAGCCTGATGTAGCAAGGATAAATCTTCTTTCGGAAGGATGCCTAATGAAGCGCAGACTTCTAAATGGGTCTCGGATTTTATTTTAGAAATTACATGGCAAAGTTGTTGAAGTTCATTGGTGCCAATCGAGTGGCCGCTGGTAACAATACCAAATCTATGAGCCCCTATCTTTTCGGCTTTGAAAGCCGCATCTAAAATTTCTCTTTCCGGGAGGAGCGGATAGCCAGATATATTGGTATTATAGTGCCCCGATTGGGCGCAAAATGTACAATCCTGATTGCAGACACCTGATTTGGCATTGATGATACTACAAATATCCAAATTTGCACCACAGTTTTTTTGCCGGGTTTGATTTGCTAGTGCAAGTAATTCCAATAAAGGCATTGAAATTAATTTCGTTATTTCTTGGGTCTGGTTATTTATGGAATCATTCATCAATGACCATAGCTCCTTAAAATTAAATTTGATTGGTCTGTACTAAATAAAGCTAAAATCCCAAGGGGAGCCGCCATAAGACCATTCCACACGCCAGTCCCGAAAGGATCAAAACCATCCAGTCGCTGGGTTTTGTCTTCAAAGTTGCCAGCGTCCTCTCCGCGGAGTAACATCGTGATTCCATAGCATACACCATTTCATCGGCTCTCCGAAAGGTTTGCAATATCAGCGGAAATACCAAAAATACGATCCGTTCCACTGGATTTTTTCTTCCTGCAACACATCTTGCTTTTTGGGCATCCGACATTTCCGAAGCCTGGTCAAAAATCAGCGGCACCAGGGTAAAGGTGAGGCCGATCATGGTGGCCACTTTGGCTTCGGGAATGAAAGGAATAGGACGCAGCAGCCATTGGATCCCATCTTTCAGTGTGGAAAGAGTTGTGGTAGCCGTTAAGATTACGCTAATGGTGATCAATAAAAGAATGCGCCAACCAAAAAGTAATCCGGATACCAATCCTTCCCGGGTTGGATTCATAAGCGGCAAATGGGTTAAGGGAGTGCCCGGAATACTGAAAGAATGGACTACAAGCACCAGAGCTATAAGAAAAATAAAGTATCGAAGCTCAAGAAAAAGTTTCTGAACCGGTAATTTTGAACTAAACAATACAATCATGAGTATTACGGATAATACGGTTAAATCTGAAATACGGCCGGTAATACTGATAGCGATACTGAGCAAAATCATACAAATCAATTTGATTCGTCCGTCCATATGGTGGATGAAGGATCCTTTGGGCAAATAATGATAAATATTTAACTCAGCCATGTCATCGTCTCAATGCTGCGGTCTTTCCCAAACGGCCTGCGGATTCCGTAAGTTTCCAATGTTTCAATCAGGTGATTGGGATGGCCGTCTTGCACAATTTGTCCTTTCTCCATAATAATCAACCGGCTTGCATGGGCCAGCACTTTTTCCAGTTCATGGGTTACCAAGATAATGGTATGGCCTTTTTGATGCAGGGTCACAATTTGGGTTAATACTTGGAGGACCCCCGGATAATCGAGGCCTGTGAAAGGCTCGTCAAAAACGATGATTTCCGGATTCATGGCCAAAATCCCGGCAATGGCCAGTTTGCGCTTTTGGCCACCGGACAAAGTGTGGGGGGGATGGTCGGGAATGTCATTGAGTCCAACCGCTTCGAGGGCCTTTTGAACCCGATTTTCAATTTCTGGACGCGGTAGGCGCAGGTTTTCAGGCCCGAAAGCTACATCCTCACGGATTGTTTGGCCCACAATTTGATTATCGGAGTTTTGAAA
>JAEZKW010000037.1 GCA_023415375.1 Bacillota bacterium | reverse complement strand
GGAATACCGGTAGCTCCTTGGACCGTTAAAACACATCCAAGAAAAATGGTCAGTAAAAAAACACCCAGTAATACTTTTACACGATTTTTCAAATGCTCTCCTCCTTAATTTTTTTGGGCCTTAGCCTCTTTGTAACTATATTCTAACCTTGTTGAAACAAAAAAGGAGTATAACAATCCCATGATTTTGTATAAAATCCTAGGATCGCTTAGTCTATTTGATAGGCCTATTGATTTGAAAAGGAATCTTGACCAAAACCATCGTCCCCTCTCCCGGAACACTTTGAATCTGTATTCTATAACCTTCTCCATAAATAAAACGAACCCGATCTCGAATGTTAGCAAGTCCGATAGGGCGCAACTTTGTTTCTGGTTCATAAACCTTCTCGCCTTGGAGCAGTTTCCTAATCATCTCCTGATCCATCCCAACCCCGTCATCAGCAATTTTCAGGACAATATCCTCTGCGTTTCTAGTTATCGTAACTGTTATTATCCCTTTTTCCTCTTTGGGGCAGATGCCATGAAATAAGGCATTTTCAACTAAAGGTTGAATAATAGTTTTTGGAATTAAACAATGAAGATAGGCAGGATCAATATTCCAACGGATATCAAAACGATCCGGGTAACGGTATTTTTGAATTGTGATGTAATGATTGACGACCTCCATCTCCTCCTGGACGGTTGTAAATAATCCCTGGTCACCAACTTTTATTCCATCTTGTAGGATCCGGATGAATGATTCGGCTAAGGCGGCAATATCATGGTTCTTATCCCTGCGGGCCATGTAGATGATGGTATTTAAAACATTGTAGATAAAATGGGGATTGACCTGAGAAAGCAAAATCTCAAACTCCATTTCACGTTTCATTTTTTCATTTTCAACGGACTGGGCAAGATATTTTTGAAGATCCTGGGTCATTCGATTAAAACTTTTTGCTAAATCCTCAAGCTCATCATCACTGGAAATATTGAGGGAAATATCTAAATTCCCAGATGCAACTTCATTGGTAGCTCTCGTAAGCTGAGTGATGGGACGGGTAATCCGGAGAATAATTGGTAAAACGATTAAAATAATAAGACCCAAACTGACCAAGGTGAATAAGAGGAAAAAGTAGAATATAAATCGAACCCGGTGAAACAGTCGTTTATTGGAAGTAAAAGAGACCAGTTTCCAACCGTTACTTAAAGATTGGTTTACGATACCATATCCTTTATACTTTTCAACATAGCAAATGCCAGATTTTTTTTCGTTAGGGATGAGCGTCTTAAATTGGGTTCCTGTAAGGGAACCTTGATGGTATATAGCTGTACCCTCACAATTTAGCCAAAGAAAACCATCGTAATCAGAGCTATTGATTTTTAAGTATTTTTTAAAATAATCTAAATAAACATTGAGAAATAATAAACCAGCTACTTTATCGGGCGTGTCAATATTTCGGAATTGGACAATGCAGCTGACGACTGTTGCTGTTGGAGTGCCGCGGGTCACATTGGAAATTTGAAAAGGATCGGAAAAGTAGTACTGTTCATTATTACTGTAATATTTGTGAAACCATGTTTCATTAAGCTTACTTTGAAAATAATCATCCATTCTGGGGTTCGTAATGGAATACCAAACGGTACCCTCACTATTAATAATCGCCGCACTATGAATGTATTCCCGTAAAAAGACCTGTTTGTTGATATAGTCTAATTTCCGGTTCGCTGTAGACAAGCGTTCATAATAGTTAGGATAACCTTTAAAGTTTACATAATCTTGGACTTCCGGATTGACAATAATACTTAAGCCCAGTTTCTTAATATCATCAATCTGATACTCCAGTTGCTGGCTAATTTGATTGATCTTTGTTATATCATCTTTCACTGCTTTTTCTTTAAATATTTTTAAGAAATAAAAATAGGCGAATGTCCCGCTTACAAGTAAAGACACGGTGACCACTAAAATGGTTGCTGTCAAAATCTTTACTTTAATCCCGAATCTCATGACCTGGCTCCTCGTTCACGATAGTCTATAGGATAGATGCCAGTTACTTTATGGAAAACCTGACTAAAATATTGACTGGTTTTATAACCGACAATTTCCGCAACTTCATACACTTTATAATCTCCCGTTTCTAATAAGTTTTTGGCAATTGCTATTCGATAATCGGTGAGATATTCTAAAAAGGTCTTCCCGGTTTCCTTTTTAAAAATTTGACTCAGATAAACACCGCTAAATCCTAACTTCTCTGCTACTTTATCAACGGTTAGATCTTCAGCGTAATGTTCATGGATGTATTGAATTGCCAATTTGGTTTTTTTTGAAAACATGTTTTGATTCAAAATGTTTACGTGTTCTATAGCTTCACTAAATGCCTTTGGAAGATCATTGAATAATTCATTGAAATTATACCCTGATATCGGGTGATTACCATTATTGTTCTGCTCAAAAATAGTAGGAAGATGATTTTGCTTTTGAAACTGTTCAAAAAGATAAATCAACTGATTTACAATCTTCTTAAATTCATCCGGATTCATAACTGGGTGGGCAACTTGTTCAAATAAATTTTGGATATGGTTTCGGACAAGGTCTACGTCAAGTTTATAGAGGCTATCCGATAATTCCCTAAAAATAGAGTCTGTCCGGCTTTGGGAATCATTCGGCGGAAGAATCGGAAAATCTTCACTATACATAATTTTTCCCCGGTCGAAAAATACCAGATAGGGCATTACGGTGAGAACTTTTTTGTAAAGAGAGGCCAATTCGGTTTTATCAGGGCAGGTTTTTGTCAGAATGATAGAGAATGAATCCGGAGACTGATTTTTTAAATGAGATTGAATCTGCCTGGCAAGTATAAACATTCGCTCCCTAGTTTCCAAGTGACTGTTAGTTCTTTTAACAGCGGAAACAAAGATCAAAGTTTCATTGATATTTAAGATATCATAATCAGCTACAAATTCGGGGAATTCCATATTGGAAAAATCCAATTGATCAATGGCAGAGGACTTTGAAATTCGCAGTTGCTCCAGAAAAGGCTGATTCGGGATAACCAGCAACAAAGTATAATCCAACTCCTCGGATGAGATGGGTCCTTTTTGCCCAAATCCGGCATCGATGCCTTTTCCTTCGATGATATTGCGAAAATAACGCTGACGAAGAATTCGATTCTTTTCCAGCTCCTCGGCTAATTCCTGTCGGAGTTTGGTTAATTCTTTTAATATGGTTACTTCATTAATATCGTGTTTGAGTAAATAGTTGGAAACACCAATTTCTATTGCCTTTTTAGCATAATCAAAATCCCGATAGGCTGTTAATAAAATAATTCGAACAGAATGTCCATAGGAGAAGATCATTTGGCTTAATTTTAGACCATCCATTATCGGCATCCGGATATCGGCAAAAATAATCTCGGGATAATATTCTTGATAGAGTTCTAAGGCTTTTGAACTATTCGTAGCGGTAGCAACAATTTGAAAGCCATGTTCTTCCCAGGGAATTAATTTTTCCAGATCTTTAATCGCCAAGACTTCGTCATCGACGATCATAACTTTTAACTTTCGCATCCGCTCTTCTCCTTGAAAGCATTCGGACTTTATTGTTATATTTTTCAATTCGTCAATGTTCAACCGGTTCCTTTATTTAAAAGATAATCAGAAACAATATCCTTAGGATAAGGTAAATTTTGGTATTTTCTAATTCTCAATAATGGGCATAAAAAAGGGGCTGCTGCAAAATATTTTTAAATGAATGAGATATACAATATATTGCACCAATAAATATGCAACAGTGTATATATTGTATATCTCTATCAATAAATTTTCTTTTGCAACAGCCCGCTTGTGAAAACTTAATGGCTTGAAGCCGAAATGTTAATTGGTCATTGCCCTCTGCGGAGCCGGAATGTGTCCACCGCGCTTGATAAACTTGGCGGGGCTGAATTTACTGACTGCCATGACAGGCGCAGTGCCAAAAAGTCCTCCGAACTCCACCATTTCGCCAACCTTTTTGCCTGGGGCCGGAATAATTCTTACGGCCGTAGTTTTGTTATTGATGACTCCAATAGCCAATTCATCAGCAATAATTCCGGCGATGGTCTCGGCTGAAGTGTCGCCGGGAACCGCAATCATATCTAGACCAACGGAACAAATACAGGTCATGGCCTCAAGTTTTTCAATAGAAAGGGCCCCGGCCATAACAGCCTCAATCATTCCAGCGTCTTCGCTCACCGGGATGAAGGACCCACTAAGACCTCCAATGGCTGAAGAAGCCATTGCCCCACCCTTTTTGACAGCGTCGTTCAAGATGGCTAAGGCAGCGGTAGTCCCAGGGCAACCGCATTTTTCGAGCCCCATGGCTTCCAAAATATTTGCAACACTGTCGCCAATAGCCGGAGTGGGAGCCAGCGAGAGGTCAACGATACCGAAAGGCACTTCCAGTTTTTCAGACACTTTACGGCCGATTAATTCACCAACTCGGGTAATTTTAAAGGCGACCCGCTTAATTTCTTCGGTGAGTGTGCGAAAATCACAATCCGGTAACCTCTCAACTGCGGCTTTCACGACACCGGGTCCGCTAATTCCGATATTAATAGCACATTCTCCTTCGCCAACTCCATGAAAAGCACCGGCCATAAAAGGGTTATCCTCAGGCGCATTGGCGAACACCACAAGCTTGGAACAAGCAATCCCGCCCTTTTCCTTTGTTAACTCCGCCGCTTCTTTAATGACACGGGCCATCTGGTATACTGCATCCATATTGATTCCGGCTTTGGTGGTTGCTAAATTGACGGAGGCACAAACTCTATTGGTTATAGTTAAGGCTTTGGGAATCGATGCAATGAGTTTTGATTCTCCGATAGTTGTTCCTTTTTGTACTAATGCAGAATAACCGCCTACAATATCAATACCTAATTGGGCGGCAACTTCATCAAGCATTATAGCGAGTTCAAAATACTCATCACTGGATGCAGACTGGGCAACCAATGAAATCGGAGTTACAGCGATACGTTTGTTGATAATTGGTACGCCATAAGTTCGCTCCATTAATTGTACAGTCGGTACCAGTTGATCGGCAAGACGCAGAATTTTTTCGGAAGCTTTCCGGGCTACCGCTTTTAAATCAGGGCCCGCGCAATCAAGAATATTGATCCCCATCGTTACGGTACGAATATCGAAATGATAGTTTTCAATCATTTGGATTGTTTCTAATATTTCTTGCGGGGTAAAAGGCAATCAAATCACTCCTTTAGAACGACGATGCTAAATTAAAAATATGAATGCAGGAGCCAGGAGTCAGGAGATTTTTGTAGGCAGTATTTGCAGTGAAATTGACTTCTTAGATTTTTCTAACTGTCTCCTGTATTCTGAATTCTGGATTCTACTAAGCCTTAAATCCGGTGCATATAGCGGAAAATATCTTGGTGTTGCAAAACAATTTTAACCCCCAATTGTTCTCCGGCGGTTTTTAATTCGGTTTCCAAAGCTAGCAAATCTTTATCGGAATTGGAGATATCAATGAGCAGGATCATCGCGAAAATATCTTGTAAAATCGTTTGACTAATATCGATAATATTAGCATTACAGTCCGCCAAAACCTTGGTGATTCCGGCGACAATACCTACCCGGTCACTTCCCATAACGGTAACCACTACATGTGCTTTTTCTTTCACTATTATCACCTCAATGGCTGGACTATTCGTGATCGAGTCCAGTGACTCCTGCAAAAAAACAGATTCGGGGTCATCTTTTAGAAATTTGTAATACTACTTCTTATCCGGAAAAACCCAAAAAAATTATAAATTTTACTGGAATTATACTTTGTTTTATGCGTTATATAGTATAATCGATCTGTCAGGTTTGAACGGGAGGGTAATCTTATGAAATATGAATTGATCCAAGAATTAACTCCACAAACAATTATGGTACGAACAGAGCAAGGAGAGGACTTGATTTTTGATTCTTTGGAATTTCCTATCGTACCTAAGGAAACCTTGCGGATGGAGTTGCAAAAAGGGCTTAAGGAAGTTCTTAAGCAATCCCATGATATTCAAATTTCAAATTTAGTAAATTATCAAGGCCTTGAGAAATTTGATCAAGGATTATACTTAGTTCGTAAAGATTATGATAGAAATGGATTTTTTTCTTTTCAAGCTCTAAACTTGGAGCAGATAATTGAAGCCTTGTTAAAAATTTTGGACATCATGGAACAATTCCACAAAAATGAAACCGTTTTAAGCGGATTAAGTTTGGGACAACTTAAAGTGGATTCTAAAGGAGAATTCTATCTTCAAGATCCTCACGCCATTAATTATTTAAGTAAGTCTCTAACTGAAGAATACGATGTGGATGCTCCTCCGGAAGTTATTTCAGGGAAAGCCTGGGACCGGCGGGCCGATATCTTTTCCTGGGGTGTTTTGGCCTACCGTTTACTGACAGGTGAAGATCCTTTTAAGGCAGCTACTCCCGCTGAGCGGCTGGATAAGATTTTAAAATTTGGTGCACTTTCACCAAAAGATATAAGACCGGAATTAAGCAACCAACTGAGTCATCTCATCGCCCGGTGTATGAATAGCGATCCTCAAAAAAGACCGGATTTGGATGGACTCAAATCTGAATTAGCCCGCTTAATGGAAACCGGTCAAATCGAAGCCACCGAAAATGAGGTCAAGGAATATCAAGAAAAAGCAAGAACCAATCGTCGCTGGTATCAAGTTAAAGAACGCTTCTGGCTGTGGTTTCGTAAATTTGGGGTTGCTACGACAATTACAGTTGCAGCGGTCATCATTATTATTTTGACTTGGACAGGATCCCACAGTAAGCCTGTAATCACTGAGAAAAACAAACCTAGCGAAGTGGTATCCTACTACTTCCAAGGAATTCAAAGTTTAAATGTTTCATTAGTGGATGAAACTGTGTATAAAGCTAAAAATAGTTTTTCGGATATGGTAACCAATTTGTATGTCATTAATAAGACACAACAAGGAATGACTTATTCAACCAAAGACAATATTAAGCTTGAGTTTTTGGGTTTACGAACTCTACCCTTAAAAAGTGCCATTTATCAAAAAAAGTATCAGGCTAACTACACTCTTAAAATAACATTGGCTAGGGAAACTCAGTACATTGAAAGAACAGAAATATTGGTTTTGCAACCTATCAAGAAGGTTTGGCGTATTACGCAAATTCAGGTATTAAAAGAAAAAAGGCGGGTCGAGAAAAATAACACCCAAGGAACTCCGGAGCCCCCGAAAGGAACAACGCTCCCGAATGTGTCAGAAACAAAAAAGGGTTCTTGATTTTATTCTTTTGTAATGAATAAACTTCGTTGGGATTTAGTTGCTCATTACTTTAATAAAGCGGTTTACCATTTCGGGATCAAATTGGGTCCCAGCAAATTTTCTGAGTTCCGCCAGTGCTTCGGAGAAGGAGAGAGAGCGCCGATAAGGACGGTCATTGGTCATGGCATCAAACGCATCTACAATTGCCAATAATCTACAGGCCAAAGGTATCTTTTCGCCCTTAATCCCCAGAGGATACCCATTACCATTCCACCACTCATGATGATGGAGTATCCATTCAGCTATAGGTGCCAATTCAGGTGCTGATTGGGCAATCCGGAAACCGATTTCCGGATGGCGCCTCATTTCCAATAACTCTTCCCTTGATAAAGGGCCATTCTTAAAGAGAATCCGGTCGGGAATACCCACCTTACCGATGTCATGAAATTGGGCAAATAATCGAAGGTCATTTTTTAAATTTTCGGGAAACCCAATACTGGTGGTTAATTTAAGAACCAGGTTTTGTAAGCGATCGGCATGGCCTTCGGTAATAAAATCTCGTGCTTCCAAAGCTTTTTTTAAAGTTTGAACAATCGCACTGCGATTGCTTTGACTATGAAACAATTTTTCTTTCCGCATATTATTGTCTGCTTCTTTAAAGAGACTGCCTGGGGAAAAATTGCTTCCAACTCCTAAAACATATCCGCAGGAAATGTTTAAAGGAACCCGGGTATGGGCTTGATTATAATCATAAATAGCGGCGTTAAAATGACGGATTAGATTATGAATCCCAGTTTCGTCAATATCAGTTAAGAGAACGGCGAATTCATCCCCCCCGATTCGGGCTAAAATATCACCTTCACGGAAATTCACCCGCATCAGATCGGCGATCGCTTTAAGAAGTTTATCACCGTGGCTATGGCCTAAGGTATCATTGATAAGTTTCAAGCCGTCAACATCTAAAATAATAATCCCCAAAAGTACTTTACCCAGCTGCCTTTTGTTCAACTCACTTTCAAAATAAGCCCTGTTATATAGATCGGTTAAGGTATCGTGCTGCATTAAATGCTTTAATTGTGCCTCAGCTTGTTTTCGGCCTGTGATATCCAATTGTAAGGAGTCAGTTACTTCCTGGTATTCGGTTTGGGTCTCAGAACATCCGGCAACGACATTTTCATTTCGATAGTCCTGATAGAGATTCAGATCTGGTTGAAACCAGGTCTTATCCAAAATTTGAAGCAGAAACGCCGGTTGATGATTCCATTGAATCGGTGAGAAAATACCAAGTACATTGAAGATTTTATTTTTAGAATTTACTATGTGAAACTCTCTAATGGGTTGATTTTTAATTGTGGAAGTCAGATCTGAGTCACTCGAAAAGAAGTCCCAAAAATCTGTTGGAGTCATTAAATCTTGAAAATGAAGTGCGGAGTGAGAAGTAAACTGGAAACCGTATAATTGATTAAAGGAATTATTGGTGAGCTGAACAACGCTGTCTTGAATGATAATCATAGCAATCGTAGAGCTATCAAAAATTTCTTGGTAAATATCTGAAGACATAAGGACCCCCGGGAATTTTGAATTAATACCGTTGACCCTAAAATAATTCCATTTATATACTAAAACTCCTTCTAATGATAGATTACGCCAAAAATGTCCCATTTAT
>JAEZKW010000335.1 GCA_023415375.1 Bacillota bacterium | reverse complement strand
GAACGACAGAGGGAATTATTTTTGTGTCAGGATCGATTTCCCGAACGACAGAGGAAATTATTTTTGTGTCAGGATCGATTTCCTGAACGACAGAGGAAATTATTTTTGTGTCAGGATCGATTTTCCGAACGACAGAGGAAATTATTTTTGTGTCAGGAACGATTTCCCGAACGACAGAGGAAATTATTTTTGTGTGAGGATCGATTTCCTGAACGACAGAGGAAATTATTTTTGTGTCAGGAACGATTTCCCGAACGACAGAGGAAATTATTTTTATTGTAAGAACGATTTTCTGGCGACTCATCGGATTATTTATGGCTCAGAAATATATATACATACATATATTTTAAAAACCCAACTTGCCCCACATGGGCCATAATCATATGTGTGGGACGGTTTTGGAGCGTTGGGACATGAAGAGGCTGGTGAGGTACGACAAAGTATGCAAGAATTAGGTCAATCCGCTGAACCCTGGTCTTTTTTGTAACTTATCCCCACGTCTAAATTTGGCCCA
Source organism: Bacillota bacterium (assembly GCA_023415375.1). Taxonomy (GTDB): domain Bacteria; phylum Bacillota; class UBA4882; order UBA8346; family UBA8346; genus UBA8346. Next base: position 15,526 of record JAEZKW010000335.1, on the reverse strand, counting down.
ACGATGCAAAGCCTGGAATGGAAAGACTTTGTGGGGCATGTGGGGAATATGGGTCATTTAAAATATGTGTGTGTATATTTTTAGATTCGAATGAACCAACATTATCTCGTGACTTTTTTTAGACCCACACTCCAAAGTCCGGTAGGAAAAGGGCTTGTGGCGATGTTAGGCAAATGGGTATATTTAAAAATATGTGTATGGATGTTCTTATGGATTTGGGGGTAAGAATTTTTTTAAAATGAGCATGGATGGTGCCTACTTAGAAAATAGCCTGGTAAACATTTGTTTATATAATACATCAATATAATCTATACAATTATCATTATAATGGACTTACCAAATTGTGCAATATGCTCAAAACAGATATTATTGGCGGGAAACGTTGATGGGATTGGGGGTGGATGGAGTGGAAAATACTTGGAAATTTTGAGAAACGAATGACGGTTTTGAGGGCCTATGGATTCCTTAGGCTGAGGGCCGAGGCGACGGGTTAAAAACCCATGGCTCCGGAAAACCATGCCGGTTAAAACCGGCAGAATAGCGAAATGGGCGCGAATTGATAATTTGGGGATATCCAGATTGATTTGTGATGTAACAAAGATCAATGCGGGTGGATACCGGCTTTAACCGGTAAGGGTTGTATCAGCCACGTGGTTTTAACCCGTGGATTGAGAGCGAAGGAATAACCAGGAAATTAAAAATGAAAATCATTCTCAGATTTTAGTGAATGTGCTTCATTGAGCTTGACATCATTGGGGGAGAGCGCGTCTTCCTGAAGACGGGCCTTCATATTGAAGGCGCCGAGAGAGGTTATTAGCCTGGAAAATGCTTTCCTGATCCTCAACTTTGGCAGGATATTTTAAAACATTCCAGAAGATACTTTATTAGGTGAATCACTTGGATAAACATGCTCTAGCTAGTATCTTCAATGAACTCGGCCTGCTCCTTGAACTTAAGGGCGAAAATCCCTTTAAAAGCAGGGCCTATTATAATGCTGCCCGGACTCTGGAAAATCTGAATGAGGATTTAAACGTCCTAATTCAAGAACAAAGACTTTGCCAAATTCCCGGTTTTGGTGATGCTTTGGTGAAAAAGATTACTGAATGGGCGAAAACCGGTACGATAGAGTATTTCGAGAAACTTAAAGCGTCTATCCCCGGAGGCCTTTTTGAATTGATGCGGATTCCGGGGCTTGGTCCCAAAAAGATTAATCAAATCTACAAAGAGCTTGGGATTACAAGTATCACCCAGCTTAAACAGGCTTGCCAAAACAATCAATTGGCGGATTTATCGGGTTTTGGGGTTAAGACCCAGGAGAAGATCTACGCCGGGATTCAGTTCATCGAGGAACATCGAAACGATTTTTTATTAATTGAAGCTTTACCATTAGCTTTGGATATACGCAACAACTTAGCCGAGCATCCCTCCGTGCAAAAGGTAGAACTGGCCGGAAGTATCCGCCGTTTTAAGGAAATGGTGCATGATTTGGATTTTGTTGTAGCCAGCGTAAAACCGGCTGAGGTAGCAAACTTTTTTTTAGCATTACCGGTTATTGATAAGGTCACTTCCAGTGGTGGTACTAAAATATCGGTCATCTTAAAATCCGGGATCGCAGCTGATCTCCGTATTGTAGAACCCGAAGAATTTCCCCATGCCCTGCAACATTTCAGCGGCAGTAAGGAGCATAACACCAAATTACGCCATATCGCCAAAGAACAAGGTTATAAAGTTAACGAGTATGGTCTATTTAAGGGTGAAATAACTAAGGCGGAATATTGTAAGGATGAGACAGGAATTTATCAAACATTAGGTCTGGATTATATACCACCGGAGCTGCGAGAGGATTTGGGTGAGATAGAAGCGGCAGGCTCGGGCAATCTGCCCGTATTAGTCAAACCTGAAGATATTTGCGGTGTTTTTCATGTTCATACAACTTACAGTGATGGCCGAGGTACATTACGGGAAATGGTCATGGAAGCAGTGAGAGAGGGGTTTACATATATCGGGATTTCCGATCACAGTCAAATAGCTACTTATGCTCACGGTCTCCGTTTTGAAGACTTGAAACAGCAATGGGTAGAGATTGACAGCCTGGGGCAGGAGTTTCCTCAATGTAAAATATTGAAAGGTATTGAGGCCGATATATTACCCTCGGGTGAGCTGGACTATGGACCGGAAATCTTAGCCCAATTTGATTTTGTAATCGGTTCGATTCATTCGGGGTTCCGGATGAGTAAAGCCGAAATGACAACCCGGATCTTGAAAGCAATGGATAATCCGTATTTAGTCATGCTCGGACATCCGACAGGTCGAATTCTTGGAGAACGGCCGGGTTATGAGTTGGATTTAGATGCGATTACTGGGAAGGCAGCCCAGAAGAATATAGTCATAGAATTTAATGCCAATCCTTATCGGTTTGATTTGGACTGGCGGTGGTGCAAGAAGGCTAAAGAACTTGGTGTGTTAATCGCAATCAATCCGGATGCCCACAGCAGCCAGGAATTGAAATTGGTTCGTAGTGGAATAATGGTGGCGCGAAAGGGTTGGTTGACGGCAGCCGACATTTTCAACACTAAGAAAAGCTCGGAAATTGAAGCCTTTCTTTCTCAGCGCAAACAAAAATAAAATATTCGATTATTGCGCACCCGGTTCAAAAGTGTTTCGCGTGGAGATTTTAAAGATTTTTGCAATCAAAGGAGTATAGCAATGCCCATTATTGAGCCTGCAATTCGACCGCCCGCAGAGGCCAATAGTTTTTTGTTACAAGTTACCACCGGCTGCTCTTCCAATTTGTGTACCTTCTGTGGCGCCTATAAAGGAAAGCCGTTTCGAGTAAAAAGTGAGCAGGAAATTTATCAGGATATCGAAATGGGAGTGGCGCTGGAACCGTTAAAACGGCGGGCTTTTTTAATGGATGGCGATGCGTTGGTGATCCCTAACCGGAGACTGGTGCCGATATTACAAAGGATTCATACCGTATTTCCAAGAATGACTCGAATCGCTAGTTATGCCAATGGTTATAATATTGTAAGCCGTACCCAAGCTGAATTGAGCGAATTAGCGGAAAATCGTCTAAAATTAATCTATATCGGTTTAGAAAGCGGCAGTCAGTCTATTTTAGATCACTGTAAAAAGAAATCCAATGTCAGCGAAATGATTGAAGCGGTTTGTAAAGGAGTGGAGGTGGGCATAAAATCTTCGGTTATGGTGTTACTCGGAATCGGAGGAAGAAAAAATACAAAAAGTCATGTGAAGAATACAATTAACGCTTTAAACTTAATGCAACCTCATTATCTTTCATTTCTTTCTATGGTATTAATTCCGGGTACGGAAGCTTATGATGAAGCGCAAAGAGGCAAATTTGAAGAATTAAGCCCGCTGGAACTATTGCAAGAAACATACGATATTATTGCCGGTTTAGACTTAAGGGCAACGGTTTTTCGTTCGGATCATGCATCCAATTTTTTGCCTCTGGAAGGAAGGTTGCCTACGGATAAAGGGCGGTTGTTATCGGAAATTGATTCAGCTCTAAAAGGAAAGACTGTTTTAAGGCCTGAATATTTAAGAGGCTTGTAATGATTAGTTATTAGATGTACCGCTTATTAAGAATTGTATGGACTGTGACCAAAATGCCAATAATGTATTCAAAAGGGGATGGCATCTTGGTGAAAAGCCCATTTCTAATATGTGTCCTATTCTTTTTGATATTGATAAATTCCTTTTCGTCGGCGATGGCTGAGACTTTTTGGCACTCATCAGAAATTCGTGATATTACCGGGGAAATTGAGGCTATTACGTCTGAGACAATTCGTATCTCTTGTGATGGAATTTCAAAAGAATATCCATTAGCATCCGGAGTTAAAATCATTTGCAATGGAGTAACCGCCACATGGAAAAGTCTGACTCCCATCACTTCAGAAGCGTTTTTTGAAGCAACGATATCAATCGATGATACCGACCATGTCGTCATGATCGATGGCTTCTATCAGGGTGAAGAGTGTATTATCCAGGGGTGGTTTTATAATGGAGGACAATTCAATTTACAACTTCAACCAATCGAGAAAACCGGTTTGTTTTGTAAATCCGTGAAAAAAGGCGCTACGCTTCCTGAGAACGGTTGGCTCCATGCTGGACAATTAGTATTTGTTGTTTATAACAGAGAAGGTGAAATCCGGGGAGTTTATTTGCCGGATTGAAAAATAGCAGGAAATAGGACTTTTATGTTGAACATAGCTCTTGAACATAGGCAGTTCATATATTCATATTTTGGCTTGGTCCAAAGAAAGGGTGGCAAAATTGCCAATTCGAGTCCTGGTAGTCGATGATTCAGCTCTGATCCGTCAAGTTCTATCCGATATATTGAATAAAGAAACCGATATAGCAGTGGTCGGAACCGCGAATGATGGTGAAGATGCTCTTTCGAAAATCACAATTTTAAAACCTGATGTGATTACGTTAGATATTGAAATGCCGAAGATGAATGGTTTGGATTGTTTGGCCAGGATTATGGAACAATCTCCTATACCCGTCATTATGGTAAGTTATTTAACTACCGAAGGTGCAGAACATACCCTTAAAGCACTTGAAATGGGTGCTGTTGACTTTGTTACCAAACCCCACGCCCCGGAACCGGATGTTGCATCCCTTGATAATATCGCCCTTGATTTAATTCAAAAAATTAAGACAGCCGCTGAAGTCCATTTGGCTAAAATAACGTATCAACCACCAAAAAGTGAATCTTCGGCCAAACAACTCGTTGGAATAAATGGGGGGCTCAAGTATGAAATTTTAGCTATCGGAGCTTCAACCGGGGGACCCAAAGCCCTCTATTATTTGCTAACTCAATTTCCTGAAGATTTTCCGCTGGGCGTCATCATAGCGCAACATATGCCCAAGGGCTTTACGGAATTTTTTGCCAAAAGGCTTGATACATATTGTAAGTTAGAGGTCGTTGAAGCAAAGACCGGGGATGAGATAAAACCCGGACGGGTTTTAATTGCTCCTGCCGGTTACCAAACCAAATTGCGGCGGGAAGGCGAACGGTTGGTCGTTGAAGTCTCGGAGGAACCAAAATTAATTCTAAAGCCCTCAGTAAATTACCTTTTTGATTCAATTGCCGAAGCCTGCGGTAATAAGGTGTTGGCTGTTCTTATGACCGGAATGGGAGTCGATGGAGGTATGGGCATGCAGCATTTACACCAACTAGGAGCCCGAACCATAGCCCAGGATGAGGCAAGTTGCGTTGTTTATGGAATGCCCAGAGCCGCCGTAGAATTAGGCGGAACGGATTATGTAGAAGGCTTGTCGGATATTTACGACCGGATTGTTTATCTTCTAAACGGCTAATTAAGTTCCTGGGAACATGGGGATTTTTTCCTTGGTACAAGTACCAAAAAAAGGAGGAGTTTACTTTAACTACGCCGAAATCTTATTTGGATGCGAATGGAGGCGGTCGGTATGATAGTATCTACCCAACGAAGTCTTGCTTTGCGATGCCCGCTCTGTGGCAGATTAGAAAATCATACGATTTCCTTTTTTGATTTGGCGAAAAATGTACCTCTGAAAGTCGTTTGTAAATGTGGGTTTAATAAATTAACCATTAACACCAAGAACTTCAAAGAATATTATTTACAAATGTCTTGTTTGATTTGTGAGGAAATACATATTATCAAGTTTACTCGGCAGGAATTATGGAAACAACAGGTCACCGTACTTCGATGTACCGAAACAGGCCAGGAACTCGGATACATAGGTGATGAGGCTTCACTGGCAAAGATTATTAGGCAAAAGCAAGATGATATTGAAAGTATTATGAATAATTTTGGATTTGATGATTATTTCAGTAATCCCCAAGTTATGTTTGAGGTACTTAAGCATCTTCATCAAATCGCTGAACAAAATCAAATGTTTTGTTTATGTGGAAATCATCAAATTGAAATTGATGTATTTCCAGAAAAGCTGGAGCTACATTGCCCGATTTGCCATAGTCTTCATATTATTTATGCAGAAACAATCGAGGATTTAAGAATTGTTAAACAAGTAAATGCAATTGCATTAACGGAAAAGGGTTTTACCAGTTTTGATGCCAGTAAGGTCCATCCTAATTTAAAACCCTAAATTACAAATTCCACTTACTTTCTATACCCATCGGTATTGTCCTTTATGAATCCTTGTGTTAGAAAAATTAAAATCGAATAAAATATATTCGATGGGTCTTCTTTTTTGTTTCCGTATAAAAAAAGCATTTTATCAAGTACTTAATTCCCCAAATAATCAAGCAAAATACTGCCGATTTAGTCCACTGTCATACCAATACGATAAAGTTCTGATCATTATAGATACCAAGGAGGCAAACATCGATGCAATTGGCGGAACTCGAAGCAAAGACTTTGCAGGAACTTCAAGAAATGGCCCGAGAAATGTCCATCGAAAATTATTCTAAATTTCGGAAACGGGAGCTTATTTTCGAGTTACTCAAAGTACTGGCTGTTAAAGAAGGTTTAATATTTTCACAAGGTATATTAGAAATTTTACCCGATGGTTTCGGCTTTTTAAGGGTAGAAGGTTATAGTCCGGGTCCCGAAGATATTTATGTTTCTGCTTCACAAATCCGGCGTTTTAATTTGCGAACCGGTGATTTAGTTTCCGGACAGGTCCGTCCACCCAAAGATAATGAACGTTATTTCGCTTTATTAAAAGTCCAGGCGGTAAATTTTGTAGATCCAGATTCCCTTCGAACCCGGAATCATTTTGAAGAGTTTACTCCGGTTTATCCTTTTGAAAGAGTCCGATTAGAAACACAGCCTAAAGAAACTGCTATGAGGCTCGTTGATGTAATGGCCCCAATTGGTAAAGGCCAGCGCGGTATGATCGTAGCCCCTCCGAAAGCTGGAAAAACCACTTTACTCAAAAAGATTGCCAACAGTATAACCGAAAATCATCCGGAAATTATCCTCATTGTTTTATTAATCGATGAACGTCCAGAAGAAGTGACGGATATGTCACGCTCGGTTAAAGGCGAAGTCGTAAGCTCTACTTTTGACTTACCGGCTGAGAATCATGTCCGTGTGGCTGAACTCGTTCTCGAAAGGGCCAAACGCATGGTTGAAGTCGGCCGGGATGTTGTTGTTTTACTGGACTCCATTACTCGTCTGGCTAGAGCCTACAATCTGGTTGAGCCTCCGAGTGGCAGGACTCTTTCCGGTGGTGTGGATCCCAGTGCTCTTCATAAGCCTAAACGCTTTTTTGGCGCTGCCCGGAAGATGGAGGAGGGCGGAAGCCTGACCATTATGGCTACAGCACTGGTAGAAACCGGTTCCCGGATGGATGAGGTCATTTTTGAAGAGTTTAAAGGAACCGGAAATATGGAACTGCATTTAGATCGTAAATTAGCCGACCGCCGCATATTCCCGGCCATTGATATCATTAAATCCGGTACTCGTAAAGAAGAATTGTTATTCAAGCCGGAAGAATTGGAATGCGCGTGGGTCTTGCGGAAGGTTTTAGGTTCATTAGGCCCTGCTGAAACCATGGAGCTGTTGTTGGACCGCTTAAGTAATTCCAAGTCCAATGCCGAATTCCGTGAGATGATTATGAATTCAACTTTTGCTGAGAATGTCCTGAAAGAAAGAAACAATAAATATTAATCATTTTGTTAATCGGTAAGCTAATGAAGCTCCTAAATTAAGCCTTGATCCGGCATGTTCTGATGCAGGGTGAATCTGAAAGTTACTTGCCGGATTTATGTTAGAGAATCATCTCCTTCAAGAATGGAAATAATACTTGAAGGATTTTTTTTTTTGAAAGGAGAAAACATTATTGAAGCCACCTTATAAGCGGCTCTCCAGATACGTTTTCCTTTTTTCGGGAATATGGATTATCTCTTGTTTTGCCGTCGCTTATGCTGATCCTAATTTAGCTTTTGAATATTCAGTTATTAACCCAAAATTATTTATGGCCGGGGAGGACTTTGCCAGAAAAGCATTACTGGATTTGAAATTGCAAAAATATGTTGTTCAAAAAGGCGATACCCTTTTTGGGATTAGTCGTTATAGCTTTGCATCGGTAGAATCAATTAAGAGCATCAATAAAATTATTAACCCTCATAGATTAGTAGAAGGGCAAATTCTCTACTTACCACCGCTTGACAAAGAGAAGCTGGCCCTCCAAATATATCAGTTGAAAAAGGGGGATTCCATCCTAGCGATTCAAGAAGCTTATCATTTAACGAATTGGCAATTTTGGAGACTCAACTCCGATGTAGGACCTTTAAAAATTGGTGATTCGATATATTTACCCAAAATACCGGGGAGGGAAGAACTTAGTTTCAAAATGCAAATTTGTCTCGTAAGACCGCTAAGAGGTCTTTTGACCTCCCGGTATGGAACCCGTTGGGGGCGAATGCATTATGGAATTGATTTAGCAGCGCCTTTTGGGACTCCGGTGAAAGCAGCAGGAAGTGGGCATATTTCCTTTGCCGGTTGGATGGGTAGCTATGGATTATTGATTATTATCAATCATGGAAAATATAAGACTTACTATGGACATTTGTCTAAAATACTAGTCCGAAAAGGCATCCCGGTGCACCAAGGAGAGGTCATTGGCAAAGTTGGAGCAACGGGTCGTGCCTATGGCAACCATTTACATTTTGAGGTTGAAAAAAATGGGGTTAAAGTAAACCCCTATGGATATATTGAGAATGCTTACTAAATTTAAAGGAAAATTGCAATTTAGAGAGATATGAATACATGATCGTTAAAATTGGCTGATTTTTGGGAAGGATGTTTCAAAGCCTTCCCTTGTTTTTTTAAGAATTTTTCGTTAAAATAAGGTCAAAGAAGGTCAGAGGTATTAAAAATGGGAAGCCTAGCTGATTTTATTGAACAATATCTAAGGGGTATTCTAATCCAAAATAAAGTGATTGAGTTGCAACGCAGGGAATTAGCAAAAATGTTCCGTTGTGCTCCTTCACAGATTAATTATGTTTTGGAGACCCGTTTTAATCTTGAACATGGTTATATTGTTGAGAGTAAAAGGGGTGGCGGTGGCTATATCCGAATTATTCCGGTGACTTGGCGAAGTCAAAGTTATCCGGATTTAATTAATGAAATTATCCCTAACGGGCTTAGTGAGAGCGACTCAGAACAATTGATGATAAGACTTGTCGAAAATGATATGATTGGAGCCGATTCAGCACATTTGATATTACGGCTGATGATTGACGAGTTTTCCGATGTAGAAGCCGAACAAGGTGATTTTTTGAGGGCTAAATTTTTAAAGGCATTGTTAATGGTATTGGGTAGTAAAACTGAAGAATAAAATATTAAGTCCTTCTTGCATATTTTAAAAATGAAAAAAGACCTATAGATGAGGTGATTGCATGTTATGTCAAAATTGCGGAGAAAGGCCGGCTACGGTTCATCTGACTAAAATCATGAACCATGAAAAGACCGAACTTCACTTATGTGAGGTATGTGCTAAAAATGTCGGTAACGAATTAGGAATCGTTTTCGAACCAAGTTTTAATTTTCAAAATTTCATTGCCGGGTTGCTCGAAGGGGATTTAAATCTTTATCAACAACCGAATACCAACCAAGAAATTCTTTGTAAAAACTGCGGTTTGACTTTCCCTGATTTTATGAGTAGCGGATTACTGGGTTGTGGTGAATGTTATCATTATTTTCAGACCGGGCTAGAACCGTTGCTGAAAAAATTACACGGTAGTGTTCAACACACCGGAAAAGTTCCAAAGCGTAGCGGTGGTAAGGTCCGAGTCCGTAAAGAGATTAGCGATCTCCGGGCTGAACTGCAACAATCAATTAGCAGAGAGAATTATGAAAAAGCGGCCCTTTTAAGGGATGAAATACGACGCTTGGAAGCTGAATTATAGGGGGCTAAACAATGAATTTTCAAGATAATGTAACAGACTTTTTTCCTTCTTGGACAAAATCTGAGGGAGAGGCCAGTGATGTGGCGATCAGCAGTCGAATAAGGCTAGCCCGTAATATCAAAGGATTTCCTTTTCCCGGTTATGCCAATGAAACGCAATTAATTTCAATTGACGATGAAATCAGCGGAGTCATCAAAGAAAAACCTTCAATTGAGTCACTAGCAATCGTTAAAGTAGAGGCGTTAACCCCTAATGATCGACAGATACTGGTTGAAAAACATTTATGTAGCCCGCAATTTGTTGAAAAACCTCATTTAAGGATGTTGCTCGTTAACCAGAGCCAATCCATTAGTGTTATGGTGAATGAAGAAGATCATTTACGAATTCAAGCCATTACACCCGGGTTTTCTTTAGAAGAGGCTTTGAGTATAGCCAATCAGATGGATGATTATTTAGAGGAAAATTTGGATTTGTGTTTCGATGAAAACTATGGCTATCTTACTGCCTGCCCTACCAATGCCGGAACGGGCCTGAGGGCCTCTGTAATGCTCCATTTGCCCGGTTTAGCAATAGTTGATCAGGTGAAAAAGGTTTTATCAGCATTAACCCATATTGGAATTAGCATTCGCGGTTTGTACGGGGAGGGTACCGAATCCATAGGAGATATCTATCAAGTTTCGAATTCCGTTACTTTGGGCCGTAGCGAATCTGATTTAAACAGTAACTTAAAGAGTGTGTGCCGTCAAGTGATTGAACGGGAAAGAGCGATTCGGGAAACACTTTTGAAAGATTCCAAGGTTCAATTGGAAGACCGGGTCTGTCGGTCCTATGGAATTTTAACCCAAGCGAGGATGCTTTCCTCCCAGGAAGCCTTGAAATTATTGTCTGATGTGAAACTCGGCGTTGAACTGGGTATAATACCTAAGATCGATAAAATGGTCGTAAGAGAATTGTTGTTTACGATTCGAGCTTCAATACTGCAGAAAATTGTCGGTAAGGAATTATCTTCGGCTGAAAGGGATTTTCATCGGGCCAGGATTGTACGGGAAAAATTGAAAGCAAGTGAAGGGGAGTGAAATAAAATGTTTGAACGATTTACGGAAAGAGCAAGGAAAGTAGTATATCTAGCGCAGCAAGAAGCTGCCAGGCTCGGCCATAATGTGGTCGGCACTGAGCATTTATTATTGGGATTATTATCAGAAGGTGAAGGGGTCGCTGCAAAAGCCCTGGAATCTTTGGATATTCGCTTGGATAAGATTCGCGACGAAGTCGAAAAGATCATTGGAAGCGGAGAGACAAATCCTTTTGGAGAAATTCCTTTTACACCGAGGGCCAAAAGAGTATTAGAATTGGCGGTGGATGAAGGAAGGCAGTTAGGACATAACTATGTTGGTACTGAGCATATTTTACTGGGGCTAATTCGGGAAGGAGAAGGAGTAGCAGCTCAGGTACTAAAAAACCTGGGTGCTGATTTGGATCGGGTTCGTAAGGAAGTAATCGGTTTGCTTGGAGGTGGTAACGGCGCTTTTTCCGAACAGCCGGGGGGCCCTCGGGGTTCGAATAAAACACCGACTTTGAATCAATTCGGCAGGGATTTAACCGACCTCGCCAAAATTGGTAAACTTGATCCGGTGATTGGACGTGAAAATGAGATTGAGCGGGTTATCCAAGTTCTATCGAGACGCACCAAAAATAATCCAGTCTTAATCGGGGAACCTGGGGTTGGGAAGACTGCAATCGCTGAGGGATTAGCCCAAAAGATTATTAGCGGTACTGTACCGGAGGTCTTGCAAAATAAAAGGGTGGTTACTCTTGATATGGGCTCGATGGTTGCCGGTTCCAAATATCGTGGTGAGTTCGAAGAAAGAATGAAAAAGGTCATGGAGGAAATTCGTAACGCCGGAGATGTCGTTCTATTTATTGATGAGATGCATACGCTCATCGGAGCGGGAGCGGCTGAAGGAGCTATCGATGCAGCAAATATTCTTAAGCCGGCTCTAGCCCGCGGCGAACTTCAATGTATCGGAGCCACCACCCTTGATGAATATCGGAAACATGTTGAAAAAGATGCTGCTTTGGAACGGCGTTTTCAACCGATTAAAATCGGTGAGCCGTCAAAAGAGGAAGCCATCTTAATTCTGAATGGTTTACGGGATCGCTATGAAGCGCATCATCGCGTAAAGATATCTGATGCGGCAATTACTGCAGCGGTCAATTTATCAGACCGTTATATTACGGATCGATTTCTGCCCGATAAGGCCATTGACCTAATTGATGAAGCTGCATCCAAAGTCCGTTTAAAAACCACGATTACGCCTCCGGACTTGAAGAAGCTAGAGGATCAAGTAGGAGTTATTCAACAAGAAAAAGAAGCAGCTATCAAAAATGAAGAGTTTGAAAAAGCCGCTGATTTACGGGACAAAGAACAAAAACTCCGTCAACAGTTGGACAATTTACGAAACGAATGGAAAAACAAACGCGGGATGAATGAGCCGGTTGTATCGGAGGATGATATTGCCGCAGTCGTGGCCAGTTGGACCGGGATCCCGGTTTCCAAATTGGAGCAAGCCGAAACAGAACGTTTGTTGAAGATGGAAGAAATTTTGCATGAACGGGTTATTGGACAAAATGAAGCCATTGAGGTTATCTCGAAAGCAATTCGCCGGGCTAGGGCCGGATTGAAAGACCCTAAACGTCCAATTGGTTCCTTTATCTTTTTAGGCCCAACCGGAGTTGGCAAAACTGAATTGGCAAGAGCGGTTGCTGAAGCCATGTTTGGTGACGAAAACTCGGTTATCAGGATTGATATGTCGGAGTATATGGAACGTCATACTGTTTCCAGACTGGTTGGTTCTCCTCCTGGATATGTTGGTTTTGAAGAGGGTGGCCAATTGACCGAACGGGTTCGTCGTAAACCCTATTCTGTCATCTTACTGGATGAAATTGAAAAAGCACATCCCGAAGTATTTAATATCTTGCTTCAGGTATTGGAAGATGGGCGGTTAACAGATTCTCATGGCCGGACAGTGGATTTTCGCAATACAGTGGTCGTGATGACATCCAATGTTGGAGCGAATCTAATTGATCATCAAGGAACGATCGGCTTTCAAGCTTCCCAGGATGAGGAAGAAGACAATTATCAAAAGATGAAAGGGAAAGTTTTGGATGAGCTCAAAAAAACTTTTCGACCGGAATTTTTAAACCGCGTGGATGAAGTGATTGTTTTCCATGCCTTGACGCGGGAACAGATCAAACAAATTGTTGACTTAATGATTAAGCCTGTGACCAAACAGTTAAATGAAAAAGGGCTTAATTTAGAAGTTACCAATGAAGCCAAAGACGTTTTGGTACAGGAAGGTTTTGATCCGGTATTCGGAGCCCGTCCTTTACGCCGGGCCGTACAGCGGTTAATCGAAAATCCTTTGTCGGAAGAAATTTTGAAGGGAAATTTGGAGCCTGGGAAGACCATTCGGGCCAAAGTCGAAGAAGAGCATATTTTATTCCAAACCGTTTAAATTATGTGGTTATTCAATAAATACTGATTTGTAGAATATAGAAAGTTGCCATGGGTCTCTTCGTTATCGTTTAACTTATTTCAGAATTGATAAAAAAATAAATCCTTTTTTTAAGGATTTATTTTTTTTAGCTCTTTTATTTCAACTAGCAGGAAAACACTGCAAGTATGCCGAAATTAATAAACTAAAAATAGTATATTATCTGACTATTCTTGTAGCCAGGAGGTGCCAAATGAAAGTTGAGTTTATTAATCCGTTTGTATCAGCCGCTTTTATGGTATTAGAGAAGGTTGGCAAAACAAAGGTCAGTAAAGGAAAGTTAAGTTTGACAGCTTCACCCATTGAAGGCAAAGATGTTAATACAGTCATAGGAGTTACCGGTGATATTCTGGGTCAGGTTATTTACTGTATGACAACGGAAACCGCTCAGAAACTTGCTTCTACGATGCTAATGGGAATGCCGGTTGAAGATTTTGATGAAATTGGGAAAAGTGCTATTAGTGAGCTAGGTAATATTATTACCGGTAATGCAGCCACTGAACTAGGTAATAATGGTTTTTGTTGTAATATTACTCCCCCGTCATTATTCATGGGTAAGGAAGTCAAGGTATCCATAAAAGATCTACAAATTTTAGTAATCCCTGTTATGACCGATCTTGGAGAGATTACGATTTATGTTGCCTTGAGGGAAGCAGATCAGTAGTTGGGGAGCTGTTTATCATGAAACTTGTTAAGGTTTCCACTCTAGTACCAGGCATCGTTATTGCGAAAGATGTTTTGCAAGATAATGGTGTTTTGGTGCTAAATGAAGGGACTTGTTTAACCGCTGAACTCATTACGAAGTTGAAATATTGGGGCTTTGCAGAAGTCATGGTTGAGGATCCAAAGCCGAGTCTCCAAGAGCAACAAGAGGCCTTAATTGCTCCTAAAATTGCTGAGGCTCATGATCGGATGGTTGGGATTACCCAAAATCTAATGAGCGCTGATAATGTGAAAGAAGCAGATCCTTTTGTACTGCGTGGAATGGTAGGGGATATTGAGAGCCAGATTGATTTAAACAGCAATTTATTGCTCAATTTAAGCCATTTAAAAACCTATGACTGTTATCTGTTTTCCCATATAGTCAATGTTTGTGCGCTATCCGTTATTATTGGCAGAGAGTTAAAGATGTCTTCAGATGAGTTAAAAGAATTGGGAATGGCTGCTTTACTTCATGATTTTGGGATGACCAAAATTGACCCAGCGATTTATAACAAAGAAAGCCAATTGACTCCAGAACAGTGGCAGGAGATTCGGAAACACCCTGATTATGGGTGTGAGCTGCTTTCGGGGAATGATTTTTCTCCTGAAGTTTTACAAGGGATTCAGCAACATCATGAACGAATTAACGGCAGCGGTTATCCAAATGGGCTTAAGGGGCCGGAAATTAGCCAATTTGGTAAAATTATCGCTGTGGCTGATGTCTATGATGCTTGCATTTCTCCCCGAAAATACCGCAAACGCTTTACTCCTTACGAGGCCCTAAAGACTTTACTCGGTGATTCTCATTTATTTGAAATTAAGATATTAAAAGCCTTTATTGCCAGCATGGCAATTTATCCAATTGGCAGTTTCATCCGCCTTAATACTGGAGAAATCGCCAAGGTCATTGGTATTAATCATGGGTCCCCTTTTCGTCCTGAAATCCGGATTTATTTGGATTCTTCCCAGCAAAAGTTGGATGAATCCGTTCGTATTAATTTAGTTGATGAAGAATATACCCAAACCTACATTCAGGAAACTTTGGAAGGCAGCGAAATAGAGAAAGTATATCAAATTCTAGAACAATGAAAAACAAATGATTCGAAGTGTTGCAATTATATTCTATAAATTTTAATGGAGCCGCTCAAGGGCTCTTTTTTTTTATGTCCAAATTTAGGTAGGGGCTCCTGAAAAACGCAAAAACCCATATCAGGAATGAATAAATTTAAATAAAACGGCAGGAAAAATGCAAATGAAATGCCAATTAATCAATAAAAAGCTTGCATTTAGGAGCTGCCAATGTACCGAAAAACAGAGCAACAACTTTCATTTGAAAATTTTTATCTTCCCTTTGGAGGAAAACTTCGAAAAGATAATCGCT
>JAEZKW010000277.1 GCA_023415375.1 Bacillota bacterium | reverse complement strand
AACCATGGAATTTTTAAAAGAATTAGAGGCAATTAAATTCACCGACATTATGCCTTTGTCATATATTAATATAACAGAGAGACCTAATAAAGAAAATACCGGTTGTTTAAGTAGACAAATGGAGTATATTCCTAAAAAGTGGCAGGAAAATTACAGAAGAAAGGAGGAATTGGCTCGTGGAGGATCAGGACCAAAAAATCGAATCTTGTTGCGTAGAAGCTCAAACAAATGATGAAGTTATAGCTGAATTTAGCGAATGTTCAACCGATCAACCGGAATCTGGTGAAGAAAGGGATTAATACTCATTATAAGCGATTTTTACTAAAGTTTGTTTCGTGGGTTGTGACGAAAGGGGCTATCTCAAAGTAAAAGAGATAGCCCCTAAGTAAAACCGGCAAATAATGAAAAGTGATTTAGGCTTGCTTTGCGAAAAGCACGACCAATCGCACAGATGGTTTTTTTATATGCATGATTGGATAAAAAACCATCGAGTCGTATTTGGCCTAAAATAATTGACATTTTGAAAAGATTTTAATCCGCATTAAGATATTGGCCCTCATTTCAAAATAGTACGCATGAAAGCCCATCAAACGGGCTTTCATATTAGTGATGAAGATGGAAGATAGTCGGCTAATGATGAAGGCTGGTTTTTTTTATTGAATGAATTCTATGTTTAGTTCACAAATAGATTAAAAACCTGATTTATCCAGAGCAAATTATTCTTATAGTCCGTTGCTACAACTTCATAGACATCGTCCTCATCGAAAAGTAAAGGCCCAGCAACTTTTTCTGCTTCCATGGCCCATGCTTCAGGAAAAATTCCTTTCATTTTAAAACCGTTTAGATCCTTTCCAATGAATTTCAAGATAAATTCATTCATACCCGATGGAACTGCGGGACATTCGATAATAAAAAGCCGTTCTTCGCCAAAAACCATTCAAACTATATCCCCCTGTAAATTGTTCTATAATAGATTATTAAACTTGATTCATAATGGAATGGTCGAAATGAATTAAAAAATATAGTATTCGGTGTTAAATGGTTAAATTTGTTCTCCCAGCCATCAAATGGAGTTCGGTTTTGGGAATTTTCTCAAGTAAAAGAAATAATACTACTTTGGAGAGGAGAGCAAAATGACAGTAGGTTCTCAGGTAAAACAAACTATCGCCGGTTTAAAAAATGCCCAGGCTACTTTAAAAATATATTCCATCCAGAGTCAAAGCGAAGAGACAAAAAGGGTATTGAATGAAGCAGTGTCAACAACCGGTGAAATCATCAACGGAATGGAAGAACGCTTAAAAGTGCTTGAATTTCAAGAACCGCAATATAAAAGGCGCTAGGTAAAGAGGTAAAAATGTCTTATTCGTTAATGATTTTGGTTCGTTCGCTATTGATGTTTTTTACAACTTTAGTATTGGTCCGGCTTATTGGCAAAAAACGTTCTTCCCGCTTGAACTCATTTAATTTTATTATCTTTGGCGTGCTGGGGATATTAGCCGCCTTAATCTCGATAGGATTTATCGGTAATTTGGTCTTAGGTTATATTGCCTTGCTGGTTTGGGGTTTATTACCGATTGCCCTAGATTATTTGGCATTAAAAAGTAAATTAATTCATGAACTGCTATATGGAAAAGAAACAGTTTTAATTAAGCAAGGGAAAATCATGGAGGATGGTTTAAAACAGGTAAGGCTGACGGGTGAAGAGTTATTACGGGAACTTCGTTCTAAAAACATCTTTAATGCCAGTGAAGTAGAGTTTGCGATGATGGAAACCAACGGTGAGATTAACGTATTGCCAAAGGCGGATTATCAACCAGTCACCCCGCATCACCTTGGCCAAAAAGTGGCTCCCCAAACCGAACCCGAAACGGTCATTCTGGATGGCAAGATCCTGGATGGAAATTTGGGTAATATAGGCCTTAACCGGAGTTGGTTGAATTTGCAACTGGAACGTTCGGAAATATTGTTATCCAATGTTTTTCTCGCGCAGGTTGATTCTTCAGGCGATCTTTATATTGATCTTTATGATGACACCGTCAATCTACCCCAGCCGAAAGTAAAAGAGCTCCTCTATGCCAATTTTCTAAAAATTCAGGCTGATTTAATAACTTTTTCTTTGGAAACACAGGCTCAGGATGCCAAAGACATGTACGCCGATTACGCCAAAAAACTTAAAAGGATGCTTGAGCAAATAGAGCCTTATTTATTGCGCTAAAAACAATTTAAGGCCTCATTTCTACCGGGAAAAAGAAAATTAAAGGCTAAATAATAATAAGAAGAAGGTAATGCCAATGCCGAATACTTATGACACCATCACTACAATGCGGAATATTATTCATCAATTAAAACAAACCGAGGGTCAAAATGCGAATTTAGCAGGAAACTGGGCTCATGAGGAAATAAAACAGGCGGCGGCTTTGAATAATAACATTGGAAGTGTACCTGAGCTGGCCGGGCGGGCTGATCAATTGGCTGGGATCCTTCAACAAATTTATAACTCCGCAAGTAGTGCTTCTAAGCAGTTGGACGACTTGGAAAAAATGTTGAATGAGCTTGAAAATTAATTTGAGTAAAATAATATTTGAAAGGTGGTGAGGAAATGACAGTAGGAACTCAAGTCCAAAAAGCCATTGCCAGCGTTCAAAGCGTTTCGGCCAGTATGAAAACTTTTGCTTTGGAAACTCAGGACAAAGCGGCTCAGCAAATGTTTCAACAATTGGCTCAAACTTTTGATGGCGCATTGCAAACTTTGCAAGACAGACAAAAATATATTGAGCAGCAAGAA
>JAEZKW010000271.1 GCA_023415375.1 Bacillota bacterium | reverse complement strand
AATTATACTCCACAAAATACTGATTATTAAATGACGCTAAGCCTAACGTAATAACTTTCATTAGATCGCTATTCGTACAAACCAGCGGCCAGAAAAACTCATTCCAAGTCCATAAAAATTTAATAATAGTCAAAGCCGCCAGCGACGGAGTAATTGAAGGCAAAATAATCCGGAAAAAAATGCCGAGTTCCGATGAGCCATCAAGCCGAGCGGAATCGATATAATCATTGGGTATCCCCGTAACAGCCTCGCGCATCATAAACACTCCAAAGGCGCTGACAAATTGGGGCAGCATCAATCCAATATAAGTGTTGATTAAACCGAATTGCACCACCCATTGATAAAGCGGTATCACGATCGCTTGAAACGGGATCATCAACAAAGCGAGGATGCTAAAAAACCAGAATTCCTTGAGCGGAAAATCGTATTTAGCAAATCCATATCCGGCCATAGCTGAAACAATTACGCTCGTCAGGGTACTGATACCGGAAACAATGATTGTATTCCAAACATATAAGTGAAACGGTTGACGTTGAAAGAGATCAATATAATTTTGAAAATTGAGCCATTTATCCGGCCAAAACTTGAGCGGAATCGCCTGAATCTCGGCCGGTGTTTTTAATGAGGTTAAAAGCATCCATACAAAGGGCAACAACACAAACAACGCTCCGATTACTACCAACAAAGTCCAGATCCAATCATAATTAAGACATTTTTTGGTATTCATACTATTATCAATAGCAATGCTATCCTTCTTCATTAATTCTACCACCTTTACCAGGTATACTTTAATAGGCAGACTTTCGTACAAATATCCATTGCAAGAGACTAACTATTAAAAGCGAGATGAATATAAAGATAGCTACAACTGAGGCTTCGCCAAATTTAAACCATTGAAACGACATATCATAAAGATACATCATAATAACGCGGCTAGCATTGGCCGGACCACCCACCGTAGTGGCATAAACCTGGTCAAAGACTTTAACGGCAGTGATTAACTCCAAAATAGTAACCATCACAATTTGAGGGTTTAATAAAGGCAACGTAATATGCCGAAAAGTTCTTAACGCGTTGGCCCCGTCAATCCTTGAAGCTTCCAATAGTTCATCCGGGATGCTTTGTAAGGCTGCTAAGAAAATAATGGTGTCAAAACCGACCCGCAACCAAATATTAATAACCGCCAAGGACGGCATGACTTGAGCTGTCGAACTGAGCCATTTTTGAGGCCCTAAACCGATCGCCGCCAATAAATAGTTGGCCAATCCATAGATCGGCTGATAGATCCATCCCCATATCAAAGCCGCCGCCACCAAAGAGGTGACTAAAGGTAAAAAATAAGTGGCGCTTAATAGATCACGGAATTTCTTGTTTCGGATCCGGCTTAATAAAATCGCCACCATTAATGATAAAAACACCGTTCCCGGCACGGATAACACTACAAAGTAAAGCGTGTTCTTTACAGTGAGCCAGAACATGGGATCGGAAAAGATGTATTTATATGAATCAAGCCCGACAAATCTGGATGCTTCGCCAAAGCCACCCTGAAAAAATGACATTTTCACGGATTGTAACAAAGGATAGAAATAAACGATCATAAAATAGATTACAGCTGGTAAAACAAAAGCATAACCAATCCTGGCCCGTTTATCCGCAAAAGTATTTCCAAATAATAAACCTTTAAAGCCACCCATTCTGTTTTTAAGTTCCATGCAAGCACCTCATTTAAAGGACTTTTCTACAGTATTTGAAGGAATAAAGGGCGGCGCATGACACCGCCCTTTGATACCCGGGTCCTATCGCTTTATTATCTTGTCAATTTTATCCGCGGCTTCATTCAATGCTGTTTTAGCGTCTTTGCGGTCATAAATTACATCTAAAACGGCATCTCCATAAGCTGCTGCGACTTCATTCATATTCGGCGAGAAATAACTTGGCGCTGGATCACGCTCGGCCATTTCCATCACAGCATTATAGTCCGGACGTTTCTTCACAAAATCCGTATCAAAATTGGCTTTGATTACCGGCATTATGCCTTGAGCGGTAGCCCGTTTATAATCATTCTCTTTGGACCACATGAAATTAAGGAACTTCCAGGCCAATTTCTTATTGGGACTGTTTTTATAAACCATATCAGCCCATCCGAACAATGCTCCCGGTCCTGGAGTCACTTTTTGAGATGGAAGCGCATATACTTTGTAATTAATATTGGGAGCATTGGTAGCTAAAAAACCAGGAAGCCAAGATTCGCGGAAAATAATCGCAGCTAATCCCTTACTAAAAGCTACTTCAGAATTTCCAACTTCCAAACTGGATACTTTATATTTATTAACTAAATCGCCATAAAAAGTAAGAGCTTCGATACCAGCCTGGCTATTAACAACGCCCTTACTCTTCTTATATTTCGGATCGACCATTAAACCGTCAAATGCATGAAGCATCGGGAGGAACTTATCAGTGATTCCGGTCTGATCACCTGAGTAACGGATACCATAACCGGACCGAATAACTTTACCGTTAGCATCATATTTAGTGAGTTTTTTAGCATGTTCTAATAACTCAGTCAGGGTCTTTGGCGGTTTGTTTGGATCTAAACCAGCTTCCTTATACATATCGACATTAATAAACATATATTGGAAGTTTCCGCCTTCAACCGGAAAACCATATCGGACACCGTTATATATACCAAACGGACGAGCGGTATTAACGATTTCCGCATTTACTTTTTTAGCAATATCGGAAGGCATCCGATCCGCGTAATTATATTTGCCAGCCCAGTCATGAGGAGCGCCATTAAAGAGATCTGGGGCTCCGGTGCGGGCCATAAATGCAGCCAGATATTTGGCGGAGTAACCGGAGAAAGGAACGGTTACGACTTCAACCCCAGCGCATTCCGGATTAAGTTTGGCAAATTCTTTACCAGCCTCGGCATAATAAGCATTGAATTTCGGGTTTTGCTCCCAGTGGGTCCAATAAACTAACTTAACCTTTTTCGGGGCTGCAGAAATTGTAGCCGCTGTGATAATTACTACCGTTACCATTAATAGCCCAATTAACAATGATCTCTTTTTAAATGCCATTTAACATCACCTCTTTGGTAGATTTTGGTAACCAAAAGCAATTTAAAAGATCATCCCCCCTTTGCCGAATCAAAAATTTACAAAATATTAATCGGGTTTTAATTCTAATGAAATCAATTCTATTATATCTTAGGCAATAAACTTAAAGCATTAGGAGCATTATTACTGCTAGCCTATATAAATAACTGGAAATGGTTATTACCGGTATACAACAGGTTAGTGTATACTTTATCATACAGTTTACAAAAATGCAACATTTTGATTTCGAGAGTTATTGATTACCCTCTATACTTAGGCCATATAAACTCCACCGTTAATATCCAAAGTGGCCCCGGTTATAAAACCGTCATATTGCGAAGCAAGAAACACCACCCCATCCGCAATATCTTGAGGATTTCCGGCCCTACCCAAGGGGATTTCCGAAATGGTTTTTTGAGCTGATTCATCAGTCGTATGGGTTTGATGGAAATAAGTCCCTAGAATTAAACCTGGAGCGACACAATTAACCCTGACGCCCTGAGGTCCAATTTCAGTCGATAACGAACGAGTAAACGTAATGACCGCGCCTTTTGCGGTACCGTAAATTAAGGAACCACCATGTCCCCCTTTACGACCAGCCAGGGATGCCAGGTTGACAATAGCCGCGCCATTGGCTTTAAATAGATACGGCAACGCTTCGCGGGACACTAAAAACATCGTTTTAAGATTCACATCCATAACCTTTTGATAAAAAGATATTTCCATCCCTTCAAGAGTTTGCCGGCCAATAATATCCCCGACATTATTTATTAAAATATCTAGTCCGCCCAAGCCCTCCGCCGCTGTCTGGACAACTTTCTTAACGGCAGACTCGTCGGTCAGATCCCCACCGACATCCACCATTTTAATACCGAAGGCTTTTACTTTTTGGCGTAGGTCAGCCAAATCTTGGGCGGTATTTTGAGTAGCCCGGTGTTGGAACCAATGAACCGCAATATCCGCTCCACGCTTAGCAAGTTCAAAAGAGATCGCCCCGCCAAGGCCATTAGCGCCACCGGTAATTAATACTTTTTTCCCTTTCAAAGAACCCATTTTAATTCCTCCTTTAAGGTCGTACGACCCCTTTTTTCAATAATAGATTAGCTCGAAAAGATGTATCGCCGGTAATAACTACCGCAAACGCATTTTTAGCCCGTTCATAATATTGGTATCTTTCAATGTGTTCGAAGCCTTGAAAGTCCGGTTCGTCTAGGATAATAATTTGGCGGTATTCTTCCCAAATCAGAGGAGCGGTTTCTTCCGAACCAACCGACATCAGGGCAGCCGGATATTTTACCGTCTTATCCAATGGAAAATAATTCATCACAGCCTTGAGTAACTGAGGAAGCATTAGGCTGTCGCATCGAATTAACTTCTTAGCGCAGGTAGCTGCCGGGAAATTAGCGTCGGCCAGTACGATTTCATCGCTGTGACCCATCTCCATCATGGTTTTCATCAATTCCGGAGAAATGATAGCCGAGATATTTTTTAGCATTTAGTTAACACCTCTTTTCTAGTCTGATTAGATTTAGATTTACATATATACATACCTGTGTTATACCTATATATTAAACCTATTTTGTCATTTATGCAATCCTATGCTAGATCAAAAATGAATTTTAATGTTTGAAATACTTTTATAACTGTGATATTCTAAAATAAATGATCAAACAAAACTTTTACAGGTTGAAGATAAGTTTTTTATGGAGAGTGCCATGGAAGTAAATCGTGACATCAAAATTCCTTTATATGTACAAGTGTACGAACGTTTACTAAAAATGATCACCGAAAAAAATTGGCAAGCTGGTGAACTCTTGCCTTCGGAACGCGAATTAAGTACCATGTTTAATGTTGATCGACTCACAGTTCGTAGGGCTTTGAGTATGCTTTCCAAAGAAGGTTTAGTTGAAAAGATCGCTGGGTTAGGGACCAGGGTAACCGATGTCTCAGTTCAACTTAGCGAAAAACCTCAATCTCACAACCTGGTTTTTTTATTGCCCCTATTACCTCGGTTCGCAAATAACGCCTCAACGGACCGGATTACCGAACCCTTTAATTCCAGTTTGTTTTATAGCGTCGAAAAAGAATGTAAAAAGCAGGGCTATAATTTAATCTATACCACTATCAAGGATGACGAAGTTTTATCCGACCTTCTCAAAAGCCGGGGAATTATCGGTATATTATTCGTAAGTAAAGTTCACGCCAAATTTATCAGCGAGGCCGGTAGGATCAAAATTCCCGCCGTAGTTATCAATAACGAGTCCGATTTCTTTCCTACCATTAGGGCTGATCGTGAAAAGGGAACCTATGAAGCGATCAAGTATCTGATTGATCAAAATCACCGCCATATCGCTTTTATCAATGGAATATCCAGTTATATTACTTCAAAAGACAGTATGCGAGGATTTAAACACGCTCTGTCGGATGCCAATATCGATTGGAAACAGCAAATAATCAAGGAAAGCGATTGGACTTTCGAAGGCGGCTTCAACGCCATGACTGAGATTATTCAAGAACAGACCCAATTGCCTACCGCCGTCTTTGCCTGTAACGACATGATTGCCATCGGAGTGATGGAAGCAATCAAAACCGCGGGTCTTTCAATTCCCCAAGACATTAGTGTAATTGGATGCGATGCTATCGAGCAAAGTAAATATTGTAACCCAAAATTAACGACAATTAAGGTGAATACAGCATTAATGGCTAAAATTGCTTGTCAAAATTTATTTTTATCAATTGAAACCCGTGAAATCCAAAATATCCAAATCATATTGCCAACAGAACTAATTTTGCGCGAATCAACCGGACCACGATCCAATAAATGATTTTTTTAAGATCCGGACATATATTTTTCGCTTATTAGGGGGGTATGGGAGTCATGGTACAATTCGAACAAACTTTCATTACTGACGTCTTAGTTATTGGGGGCGGCGGCGCCGGTGTTAGGGCGGCCCTCGAAGCCCATTCCAGCGGCGCCAAAACATTATTAATCACCAAAGGTAAACTAGGCGAGAGCGGCACCACCAGTTTTGAAGTAGCCGAGACTGCAGGGTATAATGCCGCCGACGGCTGTATTCCCGGCGATTCTCCGGAACAACACTATTATGATATTGTCAATGCGGCTTTGGGTACCTGCGATAAAAAATTGGCTAGAATTTTGGCCGACGAAGCTCCTCTTTCCCTGACCAAACTCGAGAGCTGGGGCGTTCCCTTTGAGAAAAAGGAAGACAAACATTTAGTGGTAGAGGGGTGTTTCGCCTCCCAACCAAGGATGCATATTATCAAAAGACACTCCAAACCAATTTTAGAGGTTTTAGTCAACCGGCTGCGTTCCACTTCTATTCAGGTTCTGGAAGACGTCATGGTTGTTGATGTTTTGGTTCGGGACAATACCTGTTATGGCGCCTTGTTACTCGATTTCACCGGTAAATTTATTCTAATTCGAGCGGCAGCGATAATACTCGCTTCCGGTGGGGGCGGCCAACTTTTCAAACTAAATCTTAATCCAAAAGACATCACATCTGACGGTTACGGGATTGCTCTTCGAGCGGGAGCAGAGATAATCAACATGGAATTTATGCAAGCCGGGTTAGGCTTAGTCCATCCCTTCCCAAATATTCTTAATTGTTGGGTATGGTATCTTCATCCCAAACTCGTAAATGTTCACGGTGAGGAGTTTCTTTCAAAATATTTACCCTCAGGAGTAGCCCCTATAGAATGTATGAATGATAAAGCCCACCATTTTCCGTTCAGTAGCCGTGATCTATCAAAATACATTGAATACTCCATCATTAAAGAAATAAATTTTGGTAATCATGGTCCTCATGGCGGTGTTTATCTCGATTTTCGTAATATCGATTTGACTAATGTCTCCCCAGATTTTAAGATCATGTGGCAGACTACTAAAAATTGGTTTAAAAATCTCGGAATCGATTTCGATACTGAAACTTTAGAAATCGCTCCCTTCGGACATGCTATTAATGGCGGATTAAAAGTCGGGACCGATTGCGAATCCACTGTTAAAAATCTTTTTGCCGCGGGAGAAGTGGCTGGTGGACCCCATGGAGCAGACCGGTTAGGTGGAAATATGATTCTCGGCTGTCAAGTTTTTGGTAAGAGAGCCGGACGCGCAGCGGCTGAGTCTATCGTTGCTATAAGCAATCAAATGCCTAATGTTGATGATTGTAATTTCAAAACATTAAATGGAATCATCGATTCACAAGGTAAGCTTAATCCGCTAAATATGAAAACTAAAATTCAAAATTTAATGAGCG
>JAEZKW010000242.1 GCA_023415375.1 Bacillota bacterium | reverse complement strand
GATGGAACCGGAGTTGTTGACCAAGTTGCCCACGGTTAGCGCCGACGGTCTGGTTTATACCTTTCAGCTCCGCAAAGGGGTTAAATTCTCGGACGGGGTGGAGTTGACCACCGCCGATGTGCAATTTCTGTATGAAATGGCTACCAATAAGAATAATGCGTTACCTTCCACTGAAATGTGGGATAAGATTAAGGAATTCAAAGTGCTCGACAACTATAATTTCCGCATTACCCTGAACAAGCCTAATGCACCCTGGCTGGAGAACTGGTGCTATACCGGTTGGGCGATTCTCCCCAAACATATTTTGGAAAAAGAATTCAAGGCCAAAGGCGCCCTTACCAAAGGCGGCGACTTCTCCCGTCATCCCATCGGTTCCGGTCCCTACTGCCTGGTCGATTGGAAAGCCGACCAGTATATCATGTTAAAACGCAATCCCAATTACTTTATTAAAGGCCAACCTAAGATCGATACCGTTGTCTTCAAAGTGATTCCCGATACCAACGCCATGCTGGCCCAGTTCAAAAAGGGCGATATTGACATTTATCCCGACGCTCAAGCCAGCCAATATAAAGAACTGTTGGATATGCAGAAAAGTGGCACCAATATCCAAGTTTTCAAGGATCCCGCTTTCATTTATATGCATGCCGATTTCAACTTACGCAATCCGGTATTCAAGGATAAAGCAGTCCGTCAGGCTCTTTGCTATGCTTTTCCAAAGGCGAAATTCATTGAGACTGTGTTAGGCAGCGTGGGTACGCCGGCCGACTCCTGTGTTGTCTCTATGTCTTGGGCTTATAATGCCAAAGTCAAAAAATACGACTACAATCCGGCCAAAGCCAAACAAATCCTGGATCAGGCCGACTGGAAAGTTGGACCCGACGGCGTCCGGGAAAAGAACGGCCTGAAGCTGGCATTTAAACTTAACACCAACGCCGGAAATAAAACCCGGGAAAAATTCGAGGAGATCGCCAAACAGAACTGGGAAGCCGTCGGCGCCAAGGTGGACATCCAAAATTACGAAAGCGCCGCATTTTTCGGCGATATTCTTAAAAATATCAAATTTGATGTGGCCATATTTGCCTGGGTTTCAGGAGTGGATCCCGACTGTTATACACTATGGCATTCCAACCAAATTCCTGACGAAAACCACGGACAAGGCCAGAACTATGTGGGTTATAAAAATCCACGCATCGACTACCTGGTGACCGCCGGACAGACGGAGCTGAATACCGCCAAGCGGAAGAAGATCTACGATGAAGTGCAGCAGATTCTAACCGAAGACGTACCCTATATGTTTGTCTATTATTATAATGACATTAACGCAGTTAACGGGAACCTGGCCAACTTTAAAACCAATCCCACCATGGCCTATTTTACCTGGAATATGGCTCAATGGGAATGGAAATAACCCTACATTAGCAATTGCAATGGGGATAGCTATTTTGGGCTATCCCCCATTATTAATGTTCTACACTATATATGATCTTTACATGATATGGCAGGAGGGGTTATTGATTGGGACAGAAGATATTGAAAAGGCTGTTCATCTCCTTGATTTCGCTCTTTATCATTTCCGTCATTTCTTTTGCGCTGATGAACCTGGCGCCGGGCGGGCCAATGGCGGTTTATGCCGAAAATCCCAAGATTACCGCAGCAGCCAAGGCGCGTATCTCTAAACAAATGGGCCTCGACAAGCCCGCCCCCGTACGTTATGTGCTATGGATCAAAGCCATGGCCCACGGCGACTTGGGCCTTTCTTACAAAACCGGCCGCCCGGTGACTACTGAAATCGCCGAGCGTTTACCGGCTACACTCACCTTGATGGTGGTTTCTTTTTTGATCTCCGTATGTATCGCCATTCCCATCGGCATTTTCTCGGCGACCCACCGCAACTCCCTTGGCGATTACCTCGTCACTTTTGGTTCCTTTATCGGACTGTCGCTGCCCACTTTCTGGTTCGGAATGTTGATGATTTTGATTTTTGCCTTATGGTTGGGAATGTTTCCGGCCGGAGGTTACCTAACTCCCTGGTTTAGCGCCGCGGATTTCCCGTTAATTATCCGGCCTTTTGCAGTTTTTTGGGAACACCTTCGCTATCTGCTCATGCCTGCCCTGGTGTTAGGCCTAGCCAATACCGCTAGTTGGAGCCGGTATATGCGCTCCTCAATGTTAGATGTGATTCACCAAGATTATATCCGGACGGCCCGGGCCAAAGGGACGCCCGCAAAAATAGTTATTTATAAGCATGCTCTCCGCAATGCCTTGACACCGATCGTGACTGTAATGGCTTTGGATCTACCCGGTTTTTTCGGCGGGGCGGTGGTTACTGAAACCATTTTTTCCTGGCCGGGCATGGGCCATCTCTTTATCACTTCGGTTTTCAACCGTGATTACCAGGTATTAATGGGCATCACTGTCATTACCGCCTTCCTGGTCATTGTGGCCAATTTTACAGCTGATATTTTATATACGGTGCTTGACCCCAGAGTCAAGTACGAAGGTTAGGGGGTGACGATGGATGGCAGAAGAAACCACTTTGACAACCATAGCCAATGACGGTGACCTGGCCCAATTCGGTAATTTAGCGCCGGAGGTCGGCAACTTTTTTATGATTTGGCGGGCCTTCCGTAAAAACAAGCTGGCCTTAGCGGCTAGCATTATCTTGTTGATCATTATTTTGGGGGCTTTCGCGGCCCCGTTATTAGCAACCCATGCTCCCACCAAAATCGACTTATCGCCCCAATTGCAGAAATTGGCGCCTTCCAGCGCCCATCTTCTGGGTACCGATGATATGGGGCGCGATCTGTGGAGCCGGATTTTATACGGTTCCCGGGTATCGCTGATTGTCGCCTTTTTGACTTCGCTTTTTTCAATCATCATTGGAGTCACCTACGGCGCTTTATCCGGCTATTACGGCGGCCGTCTGGACATGGTGCTGATGCGCTTTGTTGATATCATGCTCTCTCTACCCACGATGTTTCTGCTAATTATTTTTGCCGCCTTTGTACAGCTCAATGCGGTGGGGATTGCCCTCGTGATCAGCGCCACCAATTGGATGAGCATCGCCCGCATTGTGCGGGGCGAATTTTTGCGTTACAAAGAACGGGAATTTGTCGAGGCCGCTCATGCCATGGGTTTTAGCAATACCCGCATTATCTTCCGCCACATCATGCCAAACGTTACAGCGCCGGTAATCGTCAACGCCACCTTGATGGTAGCTTACTCAATCTTGACCGAATCAACCCTGAGTTTTTTGGGTCTCGGAGTGCAGCCGCCCCAGTTCAGTTGGGGTAGCATGCTGACCAACGCTCAGGATCTGGTACTATTGCAAAATGCGCCTTGGGTGGCGATTTTTCCGGGTATCGCCATTTTTATAACCGTGCTTTGCTTTAACTTTTTCGGCGACGGCCTGCGCGATGCGTTGGATCCGAAATTGAAAAATATCAAATAAGCATACTTGGGAAAGCGGTGAGATTTTTGGCAGAAACTCTACTGGAGATAAGAAATCTCCGGACAACATTTCATACGTACGATGGCGACCTCCGGGCGGTCGACGGCCTCGACTTATCCATCGAAAAAGGCGAAGCTGTGGGGATCGTTGGAGAATCCGGTTGCGGTAAAAGCATTACCTCCCTCAGCATCATGCGGCTGGTCCCCACTGCTGCCAGCGAAATTCAAGCCGACCGGCTTCATTTTAACGGAAAAGACTTACTAGCCCTTTCGGAGCAAGAGCTTGAGAAGATCCGCGGCAATGAGATCGCCATGATCTTCCAGGAACCGATGACCTCGCTCAATCCGGTATTCACCATCGGTAATCAAATCAGCGAAGCTCTCTGGTTCCACCAAGGGCTCAGAAAAACGACCGCCCGTCAAAAAGCCGTTGACCTCTTAACCAAAGTCGGTATTCCGGCGCCAGAAAAACGGTTGGATGATTATCCCCATCAATTAAGCGGCGGGATGCGCCAACGGGCGATGATCGCCATGGCCCTAGCCTGTGCACCCTCATTGTTGATCGCCGACGAACCTACCACCGCCCTGGATGTCACGATTCAAGCCCAGATCCTGGACCTGCTCCGCCAGTTACAGCAAGAATTAGGGATGGCGATTATGATGATCACCCACGACCTGGGAGTTGTTGCCGACCTGGTCAAACGGGTGGTGGTAATGTATGCCGGAATCGTGGTCGAGAACGCGCCGGTCAATGACCTATTTACCGAACCCCTGCACCCATATACCAAGGGTTTACTGGCCGCAGTGCCCCAGTTGGACTCGGAGCTGGAATGGTTGCATGTGATTCCGGGTGTAGTGCCTAATCCCCTGAATTTGCCCTCCGGTTGCCGCTTTCATCCCAGGTGCAACCACTGTATGGAGCAATGTCGGCGGCAAGAACCACCCCTGTTACATCTGAAGAACCGCCAAGTGCGCTGCTGGTTATATCAGGGAGGTGAAAATCGTTGACAGCTATGTTGGAAGTCCAAAACCTGAAAAAATATTTTTGGGCGAATAATGGTACCTTACGGGCGGTAGATGACGTCAGCTTCCGGGTCAATCAAGGCGAAACGCTAGGTCTGGTGGGAGAAAGCGGCTGCGGTAAATCCACTCTGGGGCGAACGATTTTACGATTATATCCGCCCAACGCTGGAGTTATTAAAATGGACGGCCAGGATATTACCAGGCTACCGGAACGCCAATTGACCCCTTTTCGCCGGCGGATGCAGATCGTCTTTCAAGATCCTTACGCTTCCTTAAACCCCTGGTTGCCAATAGGAAAAGCTTTGGCGGAACCCATCAAAGTGCACGGCTTGGCTAAGACCAAGCGGGAGATCGCGGACCGGGTAACCGAACTATTGGAATTAGTCGGCCTTTCAGCCACCCACCTTCGCCGTTACCCCCATGAATTCTCTGGCGGACAGCGGCAGCGCGTTGTGTTGGCTAGGGCTCTTGCCTTAAAACCGGATTTAATTGTCTGTGACGAACCAGTATCCGCATTGGATGTTTCGATTCAAGCTCAGATCATTAACCTGCTGAAAGAATTACAGCAACGTTTGGGGTTGACTTATATTTTTATCGCCCATGACCTGAGCGTTATTAAACATATCAGCAACCGGGTCGCCGTAATGTATTTGGGTAAAATCGTTGAAATTGCCGAAAAGAAGCAGCTATACTGCGAGCCCCAGCATCCGTATACTCAAGCTCTGTTGTCGGCGGTACCGGTACCCAATCCGGCCCGAAAAAAAGAACGGATCATCTTGACCGGAGATGTACCGAGTCCCATTAATCCCCCCTTGGGATGCCATTTCCAAACCCGTTGCCCAAAATCATTTGAACGCTGCCGTCTTGAGGAACCGGCCTCGCGTGAAATCGCCCCAGGCCATGCAGTAGCTTGCCATCTCCCAAACTAAACTACTGCCTTAAAGTCCGCGCGAACCCGCGGCTTTTCTCCAGTTTCGTTCAAAAACCGAAAACCATCTTGAATGTTCTAAGATGGGGCTGTCGCAAAAAGAAAAGTATCAATAGAGATATAACAAAATATAAGTGTTTGCGGTATCCATCGGAGCAATATAATTGGCGCGCCAAGGCGCGAAATCTCATTGATTATAAATACTTTTGCAACAGCCCTATCGATAAGACTTTAAGCTCTCTTTCCGGGGAGCACCCCTTTTAGTTTGATAGCTTCTAAGAGTGCCTTTCCATGCCGTTTCCATTGATCATCCTTATTTAAAAGTTCCAAAGTGATTACTGGAATATTGCGTTCCACTCCAAAATAGGTGCCAAGCGAACCAGGCGTTGGGTAACCCAGGTCTTTACGGACCGGTAGGCCATTTTCTGATGAAATAGCCTTCGCAATTTGGACTCCCGGCCCATCATAATTTACGCATCCTAATTCAGCATGAAAAGCTAAAATTAATTGAGGTTTAAATACTTCCGCCATTAGTATAATCAGCCTTGTTTCAGGTTCGGAGCCAGCCTTTGCGCCAGGATAACAATTCCGAGTAAAATAACCCTGCTTAAAATCCCTGGTTGGAAAATTGCGATTTAAATCAATGCCCCTGGCATTGACTCTTGTACCGGCAACGAAGCCATCGGGATTCGCTTTGGGAATCACCACAATCCTGCCGGCTAGATTCTTGATTGAGCTTGACTGGAGTCGTTTAATCAATTCCTCTGCTAAAACCACTCCACTGGGCTCATCCCCATGAATACCACCAATAACCAAAGTCGTTGGCCCCTCATTACCATAAACAAAAACGCGAATCCTCCGACCCATTACTGAATGAAAGTCCAATAGACTCACAGTTGAAGAATTCTCCTTTTGATAGAGTCGCATATGTGAATTCATCGGATGAATCTCCCGCCTATCCATTACTGGATTTATTAATACATACATGCCAATCATAGAGCCGTAAAACAGATGATTACTAAAATTAATATTCCTAATTTGATAGCGCTGTGACCAATTTGAGTCCCCATATTGGCAATTTCCCACTTTTCTGCTCCAATCCTAAATTAGAAAAACCAGTGCATGATTTTAATTTTAACAAACAATGGTCTATCAGTACTTAAAACAGGACAATTTAACATAGTATGGAATTATTAAATATCTTTTACCAAGAAAGGGCGATAACGCTTGAAAAAATACTCGTTTTTCCTACTCTTGATTTTTGTGTCCACAATGTCCCTTGGCGCGACCAAATTACCATATCCCATTCAAGGTGAATATGGCGGTAAAATCGTGAATATTCCTGGAGAAGATTTCTTCAAACCGGATTTTCTGATACAAAGGGTAAACGATGTACTTTTAATGGATACCAAACCGGAGGAGATTAGGATTGATCCAGAAATAAAATTAACCAATCCGAAATACGGAAGCATTTTACTGGGTGATAACGAGAAACAAACTTATTTTGTAATGACAAAAGATAACGACGGCTATTGGATGGATTTTTACCTAGACCAAAACCAGGACTATCAAATTACAGCCACGGAAAAGCTAAAAAATCTTGAAAAATGGGATCTTCAGAAGACCAACAAGAACTGGGATTTAATGGAGAGTTCAATAACCAATAACTCCATACCCATTTTAGTGTCCTATAAGAGTTCAGTTAGAGAGCTTAAGAAAAAGTTGAGTTTTTATCTCTGGATTAAAAATTTCGCTCACCAGGGGAAAGATGAGCAGACTTTCGTTACATTGGCAACAGCCAGTGCTTTTGAAGGATTTATCAAAATTCATTTTGGCAAAGATGAAAAGCTAGTGAAATTCCGAATCACAGATGCTAATTGCAATGGCTGTTTTAATGATTATGGCAAAGACCTTTTATATTTGGATTTAAATTTCGATGGTTATTTCTCCAAAAAAGAAGCAATACCACTCTATGAATTCTTTGATTCCAAAACGGGTAAAATCACCACACAAATGAGATTTTCGATTCCCAGCTGTCCAGCGGGAATAGCCATTACTCCGGCAACCCAAAGTTATGATTCGGTTAATTTGGAAGCTAAATCCGATACCTTTTGATATTTAAGGGTTCACTTTCGGCATATTCAGTTCTATCAATACCTGATGTTCCTTCAAGTGCTTATCAATAATTTTTTGCGCCATAGAATTGACATCGTGACCCATATTCATTTTTATTTTGAGCGCACTTAACCGTACCCACCAGCTCTTATCTGCAGGATTAACATAAAAATCGACAAAAGCTTCCAGCGAGCCTGCATTGGGTATGTTGGATATGCCTGTGAATTCAGTATTGATTCCCATTGCTATCGTAGAATCAATTTGGGATTGGCCAGCGTTACTATCAAAAGAGCGGCAAATAATATTATTAAATTCAACCTGTAAAGTACCGCCAGGAATGGTTTGAGTAAATTTCGGAAACTGCCTATTCAAAGCGTCGTTACTTGCCATGATTTGGTTCATTATTGAAGCTAAATTAGCGTTTTTAAAAACTTGAAACCCTGGATGATTTTGTTTGTCCGGCCAAAACTCTTTCCCTACGAGGTTTTTGTTGAAATGATTCGTTGTAAAAGCCAACATTATATTGGCAAAGGGGTTATCCGAATGTAACTTTCCCTCTAAACCCAAGCAATATCCGCCAATCTGTGCTGACGATTCGTTAGTAACCCTCACCTCAAACCCAAGGGCGCCGGTAATATTTTTTTTCTTATATTGAACCGTAAATTGAATGGTTAATTTACCGGTTTCAATATCAAAAATTGCATCCCTCAAATGAAAATCGGTAATATCCGCATTACTCATAACCGCCGTTTTTATCTCCGGCTCCCTACTTTTAATCAATTCCGCTACGTATTCATTAAAGATTTGGTTGTTTAAATGAATACCGGGATCTCCCCCGGTATTTTGGGCCTGATCCACAGCTTTAACAGAGACAGTAGCCGCCAAAATAATTAATAATAATGTACCATAAATAAAATATCGATATTGGCGCATATAGAACCCCCCTTAATGCCCACGTTTTCCTGAGATATAAAAAAACCGGCACTTAAGCCGGATATAATTTGATAATTACCGTTCCATTTTACATACTCGGAGCCCGACCGCCACCACGTCCGCCACGTTTGGCATCGGTATTTTTTCGCAAGTCGGATTGCCGTTCATCTGAATCTTTCATAAATTTGGCCAATTTATCTTCAAATGTTTGTTTATTCTGGGGTGATGATTGGCGTCGTTGTTCAGAATGGGGCTGTGCCTGTCTGATCGAAAGACCGATTTTGCCTTTGTCGAGGTTCAAAACCTTAACTTTAACCAGATCATTCTGTTTCAAAAAATGATTAACATCTTTGACATATTCATCGGCTACTTCAGAAATATGAACCAAACCAGTTTGCCCATTAGAGAGCTCAATAAAAGCTCCAAAATTTGTAATACCTGTAACCTTACCTTCAATGATCTGGCCAACCTCTAACGCCATACTTCCACAATTCCTCCTCTGTACGCTTATGTGCGCCTTGGCCTAATAGCCATTAACATATTATATTATAACGTATTCTAAAAAGTGTTGTCAAGACAAGCCTGCTGAGATTCGCTTTTTTAAGCGCAATCTATGGAAATCCGAATCAATTTCCAGTACAGATAGATCAACGCGAGAAGCGGCGTCCACGTAAACAGGATAATAATCGGGGGGTAAACGAAAACGGATTTTTTCAGGTTTTATCCGATAATTTGGCCAAAAATCAATTTGAATCAGATCGCCCATACCCCGGCAACTACAACTTATTTCTCCGAAAAAAGTATTCAACCGGTTAATTCGTAGTGTTGACTTGTTCCAGAATTTACTAGTTAAAAATCCTGGTAATAGTTCTAAATCTTGATTTTCCTCAATTACAAAAATATTGCGGATAAGTAACAGTAATTGATATACCAATTCCGGATGGTGCCCATTGTCTCCAATACCGTTTAAAGTTCGAGGATCGATACGCTCAGGCAAACTCCCTGTGCCTCCTGCAGCTGCGACGAGTAACTCTAAAACTTCTGTGCAATCATAGCCCTCACGGACCAATACCTGCCCGAATCTAGCACTCAGTGTCAGATCAATCCCTTGAAAATCAAACGGCGAATATATGCCTCCTTGATAGAAAAAATGTTTAAAAACATAATGGATGGTTGCATGGATGGAATTATTTCCCGATTTCCAAATTCGTAATGGATAAGCTGCAGTTAAATTTCCTATCATCCCTGCCCCATATCCGCTTTGATATCGGAAAGGAATCACCCCTTTGTCTGTATACCTTACGCAATTTGTCAGAAACCGGGTTAATCTGGCCGTCAATAACTGGTTTTGCTCCTTATAGGTGAGTCCTTCCTGAACATCCCCGACAAGGATGGCTAATTTCTCCAAAGATGAAAGTGCTCCAGAGAGCCAAAATAACTTTTCATAAAACCCATCCTCATCGAAAAGAATATCCTGATGTTTTGTCGTCCAAAGGATTGGTTTCACTTTTTGATGCCATATTGCATAACCCATTCGCTTGAGAAGGGGCCAATGTTTTTTTATAAAAATAGCATCCATCATCAACTTGTAGTAATCACCAATGCCCCAAATCAATTGTTCCTGGGTGAGGCTCTCAACTTGTAGTGAACCATCCCACGCAACTTTCTTTAGGCATTCTTTCAAATATAAACGGCTTTGGGAACCATCCGAATAACGATTTAATGCAAGGATTTGATAAATATTAAAGGAACAATTCATCCCCATTAGATAGCGCAAATTTGCAGCGAATAGCTGATCAAGTGCTGTATTACTGGAAATTTGATTCAAAGAGTCTGAAACATCCGGAGTGCTCAAAGTCTTAACAAGCTTGCCGTGTCTTAGGGGTGCCTTTTTGGTTATGGGGAAAAACAGGTTTATCTCGGATAATTCAGCGGGAAGACCTGAAAACCCAATTAACCCTGTACCAAAACCTTCAGGCGCAAGCAGTTTTGTGTTTCCTGAAGCAGCTTGCAAATACTTAGTAACATCACCGTGAAGTCCGTTCCTAAAATAACAATGCGTCGGTTCCTTTTCAAAAAAAAGCAGCCGTATATGGTTTACCCATAAAAAATTGTCCCTGTATTCTAGATGATAAATTGATGAGAGGCCATTATAATCATATGGTCGAATCACAAAATATAATGCTCTATATTTTAAAGCATCTTCCCGGGGGCCTACGAGTTTAATTTTACAGGAAATTTGATCATAGTTTTCATGATATGGCAAAATATTTATTAAAAGCCGACCCCGATCATAGTTGCAAACTGTCTGAATACTGCCTTCCGGGACCAATTGCTGAGAAATACTATTGAAATTGGCCGGAGTATACAATTTCTGGTCACTATAGACCCAACATTCAAGCGACACCCGAATTTCTGGAAAATAAATGACTCCAAAACGGTCAATGCTCAATATCGTTTTGGAATTTTTCTCTCGAATTGTCGTCCAATTTCGAAAACAGAGATTGCGAAAATCGGTGCCTCCGATTGTATATGTAGGACTATAAGGGTCCTTTTGCCTTTGATACCAATATGGCAAAATCCAATCCCTTAATTCTATTTTTGGGGAATGAACCCCAAACCATCGTAGAAAATTCGCTGACAAAAAAATCCCCCTGACGGAATTATTGTGCACGTTTTGAGGGATTTTCATAATTAATTTGTTTAATTATTCATTGTCTGTCAAAAGTTTACGATTGCCTTTTTACTCCCCGGATTAAAACCCAGATTCCCGCAATAATCAAAACCGCTGGAAAAAAGTATTCTTTAAACCTCGAAAAGTAACCCAGAGTTTGTAAAAGCATAATAACGCCTATCCCAATAATCAACCAACCCCAAATGAGATGGAATTTTGAGGGTATTCCCTCTGCCCTTTGGGCATTTTCTTCTCTTTCTCCCATGATTCCGATTCCCTGAGATTCCTGCAAGGAACTTTTTTTCTCTTCCGTGAAAGAGACAATAATGAGACCAATAAAATAAATAATCACGGAAGTAAATCCGATCCAAAAAGTTGCTATTACCCAGATCAACCTGATGATTGTAGGATCAATATTAAAATAGTCTCCAAGTCCGCCGCATAATCCACCGATAATTTTATTACTCGTTGATCGCCGAAGCCTCTTGTCACTCATTCCCATACTCCTAACGTTACAAAATAATTCCTCTGTGAACGGTTAACTTTTTTTCGTCAGCTTCCAGAAAAAAAAGCTTCCTGCTATTAGTGTACTAAAAAAAGTATAGATTTTCCATAGTAAAACAAAAGTTCCGACCCGGGCTGCTCCAATAATATTTTTAAAAATATATACCAAAATCAATTCCGATCCGCCACTCCCTCCCGGAGTCGGTATAAAGACTTGCGCAAAATTGAAAATTAATTGTAAACCGATCAACTGAAAAAACGAAATCCTCCGGCCCATTGCCCAAAAAATCAAGGGGGCTAGCAACAAATAAAAAAACCAATACAAAGCGGTTGCCACGATTGCCTTTAACAAACTTTTAGGGTGCTGATGAAACAGGGTTAGCCATCCCTCTTTGAAGAGTCTCCATTCATTTTGAAAATGCTGAATCCAGCCCTTGCTCCTTACATAATTTACGAATTTTGTTATTACACGACTTCGTAATAATTTTGGCCAGAACTTCGTGTAATAAAATAGAAATCCAATAAGAAAAACACCTGCTAAAACAATAAGAATTCTAGGAATCAGCAAATTAAATTGTAAAAAATGCTTCCGATGTAAGGAATGAATACTTATCCAAAGAGCGAGCGGGATTAAAATAAAAAACATTAGAGTATTTAATCCTAAATCAACTACAGTTAATGCCGTTGCCCGTCCCAGCGGGACACCCTTTTTATGAAGTAAATAGATTTGTAATGGCGTGCCTCCCGAATTAAATGGAGTAACATGGGAAACAAAACAAGTAGCTAGGTAAAGTTGTAAATAAAAACTTAACCGAATCTGAATCCCCATACCCTGACCAACATTATACATTCGCAATGCTTTTGCAAGCCACATTAAAAATAGCGAGACAAACCCGAGTCCAATATAAAACCAATTGATACCTTGAAAACTTTGCCGAAACGATATCTTCGCAACAACCTGAAAAATGAAGTAAAAACTGATAATACTAAAACCTAAGGCATACCATATCCCCTTACTAACCTTGTGTCCTTCCGGCATAGAGCCGCCCCCTCTGGTCTCCATTTTCACAAGAAAGATTCTTCATAACCTGGATCATTAATTCTTCTACTGTGATAGCCTGCATACAATATGCTTTGCTGCAACGGGGCACATATTGCCAAATTCCCCCGCCAAACCGATAGCAAGGGCTGCAAGATAGGCCTTTGTAAATCATTGTATGTCTTGGGGCCTCGTAGGGGTAAAATTGGCAGGGGGAAGTTGG
Source organism: Bacillota bacterium (assembly GCA_023415375.1). GTDB lineage: Bacteria > Bacillota > UBA4882 > UBA8346 > UBA8346 > UBA8346. The sequence goes on along the minus strand of JAEZKW010000242.1, from coordinate 3,217 downwards.
CCCAAAGAGTCCAATCGTCGGTATATTGACAGCCGCAGCAAGATGTAAAGGACCAGAATCATTACCGATAAAAAGATTTGCTTTCTTTAAAAGAGCTGCAGTCTCTCCAAGTTTAAGTAGACCAACCGCCGATATCACTTCCGGAATGATAGACTTAATCATTAAAGCGTCTTCAACATCTTCCTGTCCGCCGACTAAAACAACTTGAATTCCCAACTCATGGATAAAATGTTGAATGATATCTATAAAATTGACTAATGGCCAGCGTTTACGAACAAAATAATGCCCGCCCGCATGAATGGCTATTAATCGCTTTCCATTTTGGTAAGCAGTCCCTCTCAAAAAAAGTTCAATCATTTGTTCTGCATGGTGATCATAAAAAAATTCCGTTTGCCGTTCATCACATTGAATATTGATTTTTCTTAATACATCCTGGCACATTTGCACGACTGACCGGTTTTGCTGTAGGAAGACAAGTTTATGAGCACGGACAAAATCGCTCCAAATCGGAGTACCACAAAATCTGGTAAAGAAACCTCCTAATTGCGATAAACTAAGGGCCATATCAAATTTCTCCTTACGAATTTGGGCCAGTAGCTTAATTAATTCCCATTTTTCCTGTACAATCTGGATCTCTAGTTTCCAGGGATTATGTTTTAAAACTTGGGCTGCCACTGTGCTGGCTAAAACAACAATTCGAGCCCCTGGAAATTTTCCCCGCAAAGCTCGAATTGCCGGTGTTGCAAAAATCGTGTCCCCAAGAGGGCTTAAACAAAGAATAACCAATTGTTGAACATTTCTCAAGGCCGTAGGGCTCGCTCCCTTAATAAATTATTGAACTAAACTGGCGCCCACGCGCCCGGGAGAAAAACCATTGGCTTAGGCCGCTAGTCGTTTAGTTTCCTTTCTCAGTATTTTAAGTTCATGATGATTTTATTCCTATATAAATATTTTGAGGGAATCAATCTGTTTTTAATTCTTATATAGGAGACGTTTTGCTAATCTTCGCTAGCTGCGTAAAGCCGAGGTAAATTATTACTTTAATGAATATTTCCAGCTCCACACACATAGGCTAATAATAAGTTGCATTGACAAGGTATTAAGGAGGCATATATACGTGTGGAAAACTATACCTAAAGCCGAATCGCTTTGCCATAGTCTAGGAATTAACAGCCGTGTCCATATTGACCATCCTACAGCCAGAATTATATTTGAAAACAACCTAAGTTATTTCTTATCAAAATTATATAATTCATTGGATCCCCTTGTTATTCTATGTATTGGAACTGATCGCTCGACAGGTGATTGTTTAGGACCTTTAATCGGTTCCAAACTCGAAAATGCTAACCTACCATCATGTGGGGTCTACGGGACACTCGATCAACCTGTTCATGCAGTTAATCTTCAGGAAACTATTGAAGAAATTCACAGTAAATATAATAACCCGTTCATTTTAGCCATTGATGCATGCCTCGGACGAACAGAAAGTGTTGGATTTATCAGCATTAAAGAAGGTTCTTTGCAACCAGGAACCGGAGTGAATAAAACGCTGCCAGCTGTTGGAAATGTCCAAATCATCGGAATCGTAAATGTTGGTGGCTTTATGGAATATATGGTGCTTCAAAATACCAGGCTCAGTCTGGTCATGAAAATGGCTAACCTTATCAGCGAGGGTATTATTAAAGCATTGGGAAAAGTGGGGTCTGTCGATCCTTCCATCATTGAAGCCGCTCCAATCCATGAATCACAATATTATTAAAAAAAAAGCTCCCTTTCGGGAGCTTTCGCGTTTGTAGGGCGCCTTCTTTAGGAAATAGCTTTTTCGGTTTCTTTGTCAAAAAGATGCATTTTATTGGCGTCAAAGACCACTTGATGTTTCTCGCCATCAGCAGCTCTGGTGTGAGAATCAACATTGGCCACGAAGGAAACTTCACCAATAGACATAAATAAGTTGGTTTCAGAACCGATAAGTTCGGATATATCGACTGTACCGGTAACAACATCCTCTTCAGGAGCATTCGAAACATTTTCACGGTCATGAATGTCTTGAGGACGGATTCCCAGAACAATCTGTTTATTAAGGTATTGCCGAATATATTTAAATTTACCATCGGGAACCTTAATTTTAAAGGCCTTCGCATCAACGATTAACTTGCCGCCTTCTTCTTTGAGCATGACGTCTAAGAAGTTCATTGGAGGAGAACCAATGAAACCCGCCACAAAGATGTTGGTAGGATTGTCATAAACATCAAGAGGCGTACCAACTTGTTGAATGACTCCGTCCTTCATAACGACCATTCTGTCGCCCATCGTCATCGCTTCGGTTTGATCATGGGTAACATAAATAATGGTTGTCTGTAAGCGGTTATGCAATTTGCTAATTTCTGCACGGGTTTGAACGCGCAATTTTGCATCCAAGTTTGATAACGGCTCATCCATCAAGAATACTTTCGGTTCACGGACGATAGCACGGCCGAGGGCCACCCGCTGTCTCTGACCGCCGGAGAGTGCTTTCGGTTTCCGGTCTAATAAGTTCTCGATTCCCAGGATTTTTGCAGCTTCTTTAACGCGGCGATCGATTTCAGCCTTTGGAAATTTACGGAGTTTGAGTCCAAAAGCCATGTTGTTATAAACATCCATATGCGGATACAGGGCATAGTTTTGGAAAACCATTGCGATATCGCGGTCTTTTGGAGCTACATTATTAACCAAGGTGTCCCCGATATAAATATTTCCTTCCGAAATTTCTTCCAACCCGGCGACCATCCGTAATGATGTGGTCTTTCCACAACCAGACGGACCGACGAAGACAACGAATTCTTTGTCTTTGATTTCTAAGGTTACATCTTTAACAGCTGTAACCCCGCCGGCATACTTTTTGTAGACATGCTCAAAAATAACCTTTGCCATTCAAATGCCTCCTAAATTTAATCATTCATCGCATTTGCTCATTTTCCGGCAGTAATATTTACCGGAAAACCATCCTAGGCCAAAATTGCTATTTGGTGTTTGGAAGGCAAAATTGGATTAAATTTTTGTCCTTTCGGACTTTGGTCTGCAGACCGTAGTTAACTCTTTAAGTTAACTTTTTGAGTTAGCTAGAAATACTGAACGTCTTCAGAATTTCAATAATATATATTCGACGTTTTTTTTTATTTTCCTGCAATATTTTTATCTATAGTCCGGCTGGTTTTGCTTGTATTTAGATTCCAGTTTA
>JAEZKW010000227.1 GCA_023415375.1 Bacillota bacterium | reverse complement strand
AAGTGTAAGGCGGGGCTTTAACGGAGTCGGCATATTACCGGGGGAACTGTCTCTACCCCGTAAGAGTTTTTCTTTTTATCTCAAAGCCAAGCAAGACCGGGGACCCTTTCAGCGGACCAATCTGCTTTTTGCCTACTCCTTGGCTGTTTCGGAAGAAAATGCTGCCGGAGGACAGATAGTCACTGCACCAACCTGCGGTTCCTGTGGAGTACTGCCGGCGATTCTTTATTATTTGCAAGAGACGAATCGTTTACCGGAGAAGACTATTTTGCAGGCCTTGGCCACTGCAGGCTTAATTGGGAATCTTGTCAAAACCAATGGTTCCATTTCCGGTGCGGAGGTAGGATGCCAGGGCGAGATTGGGACAGCTTGCGCAATGGCTGCAGGCGCTGCAGTACAACTTTTGGGCGGTTCGCCGGCGCAAGTGGAGTATGCAGCCGAAATGGGTTTTGAACATCATTTAGGCCTAACCTGTGATCCGGTGGCAGGTTTAGTACAAATTCCTTGTATTGAAAGGAATGCATTTGCAGCCACAAGGGCTATGGATTCAGCCGAATATGCTCTGTTATCCGACGGCCGCCATCGAATCAGTTTTGATGAAGTTGTAAAAACCATGATGCAAACCGGTCATGATTTAAAATTATCCTATCGTGAAACATCAACCGGAGGATTAGCAGCGATTTATCCTAAAAATAATAATCCTGCCGGAAAATAAATACTCCGAAATAGAGTTTATTTTCTAAGAAACAATTGGCAAAATAACAATCTTAGTATAGTATATATTGTTGTCTATAAAAAGGGCATAGTATCAACGAATGGGTTATCATTGGAGAAATTAGCCGATGAAGGTCGTCGAACAAGCTGATAATGATGGTTTCCGGTATGGAAGGTGAAAATTTGGCTTATTGGTTGGTTAAAACTGAGCCGGAGCAATACAGTTACTTTGATCTGGTCCGCCTTGGGCGTGATCGTTGGAACGGGGTCCGTAATTTACGGGCTATTAAGTATATGAAAGGGATGACACCGGGTGATCAAGTCTTTATCTATCATACCGGGAAAGAAAAGGCCATTGTTGGGGTTGCCGAAGTCGTCTCGATACCTTATCCTGACCCTGAGACCGGAGATCCGAAATTCATGGTTGTGGATTTAGCTCCCTGTTATCCATTGCCGAAAACTGTTACTTTAAAAGGAATTAAACAAAACCCGTTTTTTGGAGAGTGGCAATTGGTATTGGAACCTCGTCTTTCGGTAATGCCTGTAAAAAGTGAATACTGGAAACTTGTTCTACAACTCGCAGGCGTGGGAAATGAAAAATACATAGGAGTGTAACATGAACTGGTTAAGTAAGTTGGAACGGAAGTTTGGCCGTTTTGCAATCCCCGGGTTGATGTATTACATCGTTATTTTGAATGCAGTTGTTTATTTTTTTATGTATTTGGATAGAACCGGCACTGTTTATAATATGTTAACACTTAATCCGCTTCTGGTTATGCAGGGACAGATTTGGCGGCTGATTACATACATCTTTATTCCGCCGACCATGTCGTTACTATTCATTGTATTTGTATTGCTATTCTACTATACGGTCGGAGTCAGTCTTGAGCAAGAGTGGGGGAGTTTTAAATTTAACCTCTATTATCTGGTGGGTATGATAGCCACTACAACAGCCGCTTTTCTTACTGGGGGCGGGGTTACTGGAGTTTATCTCAATTTATCATTGTTTTTAGCTTTTGCCTACCTATTCCCAAATTATGAAATTTTACTTTTTTTTATAATCCCCCTAAAGGTTAAGTATCTAGCCTGGTTTTACTGGGCTTCGATTGGCTTTACCGTTTTAACAAGGCCGCTTCCCGATAAAATTGTGGCAGTGGTTTCCCTTGTCAATTATTTGCTGTTTTTCGGACCGGATTTATTCCGCCGCACCCGTCAGCGCCGCCAGTCTTATGATAATCGTAAGCGTTTTGTGAATGCCGCTGATAACTACGTTGCTCCCAGTCATGTCTGTGAATATTGCGGAATGACAGAGAAAACCGATCCCAATATGACGTTTCACCATTGCCCGGATTGTGATCCGGAGTATGAATATTGTAGTAAACATATTAAAATTCATCAACATGTAAAAAGGATGGCAAATAGTAAATGATTAGCACCAATGGATTAACTCTGCGTTTTGGAGGCAGGGTTTTATTCGAAAATGTAAATATCAAATTCTCGGCTGGAAATTGTTACGGTCTTATCGGAGCCAATGGTTCGGGAAAATCAACTTTTTTAAAAATTTTAGCCGGCCAGATCGAACCGAATAATGGAGAAGTAATGATTACACCCGGTGAAAGATTGGCAGTCTTGAAGCAGGACCATTTTGAGTTTGACGAGTTTCTTGTCTTGCAAACAGTGATCATGGGACACAGGCGGCTTTATACCATCATGTCGGAGAAAGAATCCTTATACTCGAAACCCGATTTTTCTGATGCGGATGGTTTAAAAATAGCTGATTTAGAAGCGGAGTTTGTTGAGCTTAACGGTTGGGATGCCGAGTCCGATGCAGCTAAACTCTTAAACGGTCTTGGAATCGATGTGAATCTGCATCAGAAAAAAATGAATGAATTGAATGACAACGAGAAAGTAAGAGTACTCTTAGCGCAAGCATTGTTTGGCAATCCGGATATTTTGCTCCTTGATGAACCGACCAACCATTTGGACTTAGCC
>JAEZKW010000190.1 GCA_023415375.1 Bacillota bacterium | reverse complement strand
CCAGGCCTTGTTTGTATAAAAGCGTTTGACATGTTCATTATAAAGCTGGTCAAGAACTTCTTTGGAACCAATGGTTTTCGGAACAAAAACGAAGTTCAGACAATTCATTTGTTCCCAATCTTCTTCTAAAGTTCCCTCTGTCCGAATGGTTTTCCATAAAGGCGCACCTGGAAATGGAGTGAATTTGGCCATATTCATATCATCAAGTCCCAGTGAAATCACAAAATCACTGGTCCAGCGGATGGATTCCTCAGTTTCACCCGGCAGACCCATCATAAAGAGACCTTTGGCACGAAGACCGGCTGCCTGAATCCGGGCTATCGTATCCCGAACTGCCTCAACAGTTACACCGGCCTTATGTTTTTTCAGGAGTTCCGGGTCGGCGGATTCAATACCAAGGGATACCATTAGACAACCGGCATCTTTCAGCATTTTAAGCAGTTTATCCGGTGCAAATCCCACCCGTAGCGCACAATTGAATTGGATGTCAATGGGATTTTTGGTGAGCAGATCGCAAAGTTCAACAATGCGATTTTCATCGGTGGTGAAAAGATCATCATAGATATTCACATGGCGAATACCGAATTTTTGATTAAGGTATTTAAGATGATTATAAATATACTGTGCCGAATTGTACCGAAAGCCTTTTTTAAAAACCGAACGATCACAATATGAACATTGAAATAGGCAACCCCGGCTGGTAACCATGGAAGTGCCCGGGAACTTTGCATAACTAAAAAGAGGTAAGTTATACCCTTTGGGAAAACCCTTTAACTTTTCATAAGCTGGAAAGGGCAAAATGTCCAGATCAGAAATCATTTCCCGTGTAGCATTTTGCACAATCTCATTGCCATCGCGCCAAACCAAGCCTTTGATGTCTGCTGGATTCCCTCCAAGAACCAATTCAGCGAGGGTTATTTCCCCTTCGCCTTGAATCAGAAAATCAAAAGCAGGGTAATCCCGAAGCAAAGTGCCCCCCAATGCGGAACAATGAACTCCTCCGCATACCGTGATGACCTTGGGGTTAATCGCTTTAATGGCTGCTGCCATTCTGGCAGCATCGGGGAATGAAGAAGTTGTGGCCGAAAAGCCAATAAAATCAGCTTTATAATCTATAATCTCATGAATATTGGTTTGAAAATCTGATGAAGCATAAGGCCCGAGGCAATCATGAATGAAGACTTCATGGCCTTCCCTTAAAAGCCAGGCCGCTATTGAAAGAATTCCGTGGGGAACCATACGGTTGGCGGATGCAACGATATCTCTATTACCCTTAAGCCAATTGGAGCCTCGGGGGTGAACCAGGACAATACGCCGTTTCATTGCTGCTCGCCTGCTTTCCAGTTATAATTGCCATTTTTGCCTTATATCCAGCAATAATTCTTGATTATCACAAAAAATTCCAATTAATAATATATCATTAATCTACAAATTGAACAATAGGTATCGATTAACGATTCTTCCCATTTAAGAACTAATTTTTTGCTGCTTGATTCATTTTTTAATAATGTAATATAAAAGTCTCCTGGGAAGGATATAGACAATAGTAATCGCTACAAGTATTGTATTGAGAATACTAATTCTAAAATTATCTTTAAAACCTTTAAAATGACTTACTCGCTCTTCCGGAGAAGGATAAAATACCTGAATCGTCACAATTTCCACTAGATAATCATGCCATACCCACCGGACCAGTGATTCTAATTCAAAATCATATTTTCGGGTGAAAAAATGCATCCGGTTCATGGCAGCAACTGTGTAGAGTCTAAATCCTGATTGGGTATCTGCAAGATCCCGGCCGGTTTCCATCCTAACCCAGAAATTGGAGAATTTTCGACCAAACAGACTCTTTTTGGGGATATGTTGATCAGTCATATCCCGGTTCCCGATAATCAAGATTTTTTCCCCTGGGTTTACTTTTGCTAAAAGTTTTGGTATTTCTGAAGCCAGATGTTGTCCATCCGAATCGCAGCTAATAGCATAATCATATCCCAATTCCTCAGCTTTTTTCAAACCCTTTCGCAAGGCAACCCCTTTGCCCTGATTCTTAGAATAAGAAACAATATGGATTTTGTTTTTGAAACGTTCCAAAATACTTGCAGTATTATCATTACTTCCGTCATTTACTACAATAATATCAGGAGTATACTCCAATATTGACAAAATCACCTTCTCAAGAGTCCGATCATTGTTATATGTGGGAATCAGCACACAATAATTTATAGCATTAACAGCTCTTTCATTTTCCATACCAACTTCTCCTTTATCCACCCTTTTTAGAAACTAAACTGCTACCGGCTAAAGAAACTGAGAAAAACCCTCGACTTGAAAATTTTGAACTAAAGTCTTCGGCTAAAGCCCAGGGTTTTTCTCCCAGTTTAGTTCAATAACCCAAACTCATTTTTAGAAACAAAAATGGGCATTTTTCACAGGCTTTTCAGGCTTTTATTGTAACATTAAATAATGTAAATTTCAGCCATTAGTTTACTGATGCTGACTTTCTCATGGAATATTTTACTCATATGTTCTAAAAAATCACCCATTTCATCTCCTTAATTGACGCTCGGAGCGTAAAATTTATGAGTTTATTAAAGGCAGGATTTCCAGAACAAATACCGAATGCTACTATTTGGTGAGTAACTGTCAATTATTGGCTTTCATCCACTATATTTACACTTTCTCAACTACGAAGAATCAAATTCCCATTTCAAATTGAATATATGGAGGGATTTCGTTGAGTACTTTAATTAAAAAGACTTCAACCTATTTGATTGTTTTTTCCATGTTGTGGCTGGCAATATTACTCTTAAGCTTGCCAATTTGTACTGCAAATACCTTTCAGACTGCCAAAGGGCAGATGTTCTATACCCAATTTAGCTTATATTACGAAGGAAGTTGCCATCGAACCACCAATTATCGGAAAGGTGTTTTGGTACCTATCAATACAGCAGTAAAATTGATTAAAGTTATCGATGAAAGTATCTTTGTAACACTCCCAAATGGCCAGGAGCTTGAAATCATAAATATTAAGCAATACTCCGGGGAAGGAATTGAAAAGATTTTTAGCCGCACCTTTGCCATAAACCCTGTTGATTTATCAGTTTTCACAGAAGATGAAAGAGAATCCATTTTATTAGGTGAAGTTACGTTGGGGATGAGAAAGACTGCGGTAATTGCGGCCTTGGGTTATCCTCCCAAACATAAGACCCCAAATTTAGAATCAGATCAATGGCAATATTGGAATAACCGTTTTAATACTTTCATTGTTTCTTTCGAAAACGGAAAGGTTACCCAAATTCAGGATTAATGAAGGACATTCTTCAATGAAATTTTTGCTCATTCCGGAAAACAATTCTTTATCCCATATTGCAAAGTGTCTGGCACTTATGGATATTTTGGAATCGAACGGACATGAAGTACATATAGCTATCAGCCAAATACATTCCGGCTTTTTGAATCGTTTAGGTATAAAACATCATATCTTATCAGATATTCAAGAAACGGATAGCGGAGGATTTCCTTCGTTTAAATGGTTTTCGAATACTGAAACCATTACTCGCTGCATTCAGGAAGAAGTAGCCTTAATCAAGCAAATTAAACCCGATAGAGTTCTCGGTGTCTTCCGGTTTACACTTTATGCCTCATCACAGATAGCGGAAGTACCTTATGATTCATTAATCTGCGGTTGCATGATTCCTGATTGTACAGAAGTGTTGGGGTATTTGGAAAATGAAAACGGCTCTGAGGTCCAAAGACAATTGATGGATAACTTTTTTCGGTTTGCCGGAAGAAAATTCAGTTTGTCATTGAAAGAATTTGGCTTACCTAAAATCGAAGATGTCCGGATGGCTTTAAAGGGTGCGTATACATTTCTATGGGACTTTCCGGAATTTTTACCCCTACAAAAACAGCCCAATCTGATCCATATTGGACCCATATCCTTCGAGCGCTGGCCCTATGACCAGGTTCCTATGGAGCCAATTATAAAGTCACAAGAACCTCTGGCAGTCATTTCTTTCGGGACTTGTGTAACAGATACTGCTACTGTCTTCAGAATAACCAGATTACTCCTTGAATTAGGATACAACGTCATTGTGGCGGCTGGGGGACAAATGGAAATGACGGCTCTAAGACATTCAAACCCAAGTGTACATGTTTTGAATTTTGCTCCCCTTCATCAAATATTTCCTTATACTTCCCTATTAGTAACACATGGCGGTCAAATGACTGTATTTGAGGCTCTTCAAAATGAAATACCTATAATAGTAATGCCTCTGCAACCCGAACAAGCTCATAATGGTGTATGCCTCGAAAGAATCGGTTGTGGCGCCCGTTTAATACCTTCCACCCATTTTACCGGCATGCCTGAAGATTATATTCAAGCTTTCAGCCGAATAACGGATGAGCAAATCAGGGCTAAGATTGATGCGCTTGTAACGGACAGGAATACAAAAGATAATTTGGCCAAAATGAAAAAAGTACTGGAACATTATCAAGGAGCCAAAACTTTGGTAGAATTTCTTGAGGAGAAATAATTCAATGAAACTGGGCATCATACTTGTTCACGGATATAGCGGTTCCAATCAAAATTTACAGCCCCTGGCCGATATGCTAATCCAAAACTTCGGACCCGATTCAGTGAATAACCTTTGTCTTCCCGGTCATGATGGAGAGCCCAATGAGGAAAAAGTCCCCGAATTTAACGAAGAGATATTTGTCAAAGCCATTCATGATTCTTTCAGCGCTTATCGAAATGAAGGTCGTAAGATTGTCATCATCGGGCATTCTACCGGAGGAAGTTTAGTCCTGACCACCCTTAAAAAGTTCTCCCTGATTCCGGAACTATTAATTTTGCTTGCTGTCCCAAAGAAAATTGACCGGGGCTATTTCAAACGATGGGAATCACATCGAAGCGGCAAAGAACCTCTCTCAATGGTTGATGTGGCTTTGATGGTGAAATTAATCAATAAGGCAGGCCAAATCCGATTCGATGAAGAATTTCCAACGCTTATTATTCATGGTGAAAACGATCAATTAGTTTTATACAATGAAGCTCAATCATGGTTTTATAATTTTTCAAAAATTCCCCGAATCGTTACTTTTCCTGAAGTTGATCATGATATTTTTCAAAGTATTAACGGCCATTTAGCGGCTGATCTTATCCGAAGAGCCGTAACGGATATTGCCATCTCCGGCGATAATGATTCCAAAGCCCTTTATTCTATTATTGAGGTTGAACCCGGCCTAAAAAGCTTCTTTGAGGTTTCCCCGTTGAGCCGGACCCATGTAACCCTTTGCCCAAGTGGTCAACGCGTGCTTGAAAAACAACCGGACCGAATGTCCATTTCAAATACCGACCCAGTTATCGCTAATATCGAAATAACCACCTATTGTAATCTGGGCTGCCAATTTTGCGCCCGTTCTGAGTTGAATAAAAAAAATAAACATATGTCGTTCGAAATGTTCCGCAATATTCTGGCCTTATTACCCAATACCTATAAAATTGTGCTGGTCGGTTTAGGAGAGCCTCTGCTTCACCCACAAGTTGGAGATTTTATAAAATATGCCAAATCCCAAGGTAAAAAAGTAGGAATCGTCACCAATGCCATGCTGCTCTCTCCGGATGTCTCGTTTCAACTTTTAAAGGCAGGACTGGATTCGATTGCATTCAGCATTGACGGGTATAATGACATAGTTTCGTCTCAGGTCCGAAAAGGAACTGATTTTCAAAAAGTCATTCAGAACATCAAGGAATTTATGAGGATTTCCAATTCAACACCAAAGGCTTCCGTACATTCAATTTCGAAAGCTGTTTTTTCTGCAGTATCGATTGATACAGTTTCTCATTTGAAAGATTTGATCGATCGGGTATTGGACTTGGGGGTTGACGTTTTGATGTTATCCGACATTAACTTTAAAGCGAATTTAGAACATACCCTGTGGCGAAATGCCAGTGAAAATGTTGAAGAGACAGTCTGTAAAGGAGTTTCTTATGCTTTCTCCAAAAATTTGCCGGTATTGTCTGTGCATGGTCTTGAAGAATTCGGCCTTGAAAAACGCTACCATGATTTTTTAATGATTCCCCCCAGTCAACTCTACCAGCGTTCCGCCACTCACACATGGTGCTTTTCACCTTGGCAGACCCTTCCTGTCGATGTGGAAGGAAAGATTACTTTATGTGATTGTCAACCGGATTTTGTGGTCGGGAATCTTCTGGAAAATACTTTTTCGGAAATTTGGAATGGGAAAGTTTTGCAAAAGTATCGCGCTGAAATGATAAGCAAAAATCCTCCTGAAGCCTGTAAAATATGTCCGCGCTTTTGAGACCAGGATTGACCAGGATTTTAGGATTAAGCGGGATTAAGCAGGATTTTTTGAATTACAAAGATTCCCCGGATTTCT
>JAEZKW010000074.1 GCA_023415375.1 Bacillota bacterium | reverse complement strand
CTTGACCGACACTCAAATTGCTTAGGGTTACACCGGGATTAGCTGCTAAGATGGCCTCAGCAGTGGTATTAAATTCATAGGCAAGATTTCTTAAAGAATCACCCGCTTGAACCGTATATTGAATACTTTGAGGGTTATAATTCATTGACATTTTTATCACCTCAGGTTTTTATTTTGGTACATTGTATGAATATATGATAAAATCAGCCTTATGCCAAATGAATGAATTCAATAACAATCCAATTATTTTGAATGTTAAGCAATCTAGAAAAACAACTTTGGTCTTCACCAAAAAGGGAACAGTCGGCAAATATATATTAGTATGGCTGAAATCGAGAAAAGTAAAAAGAAGGCCCAAGGTTTCTGGCGATTCCTTGGGCCTTTCATCAGAAAGTTTGGTTGCTTCAAAAAAGTGTCAGACTGTCAGTGCAAAGGGCCTTCCCCGAATTCAATCTTTGGCTTAAATCCTTGTTTTTTGTGAGTTTCTATTTTGGGTATCCTTAATTCTAGGACGCCGTTTTTATAATGGGCTGTGGCTTCTTCGGTTTTAACTTCAGCCGGTAAAGGTATTGTCCGGTAGAAACTGCCGTATCGGCGCTCTGTTAAATGATAACCCTTTTCTTCGCGGCTTTCATCTTGTTTGGTTTCACCTTTGAGGGTAACTACATTCTCATCCACCGTAATATCAAGGTCTTCTTGGTTTACACCTGGAATATCGGCTTTCAGAATGATTTCTTGTTCGGTTTCCTTAAGATCAACCGAAGGCCCGAAACTGCCACCCCTCAATAAATCGTTAAAATTTCTGGGAAAAATTTGGTTTAAAAACCGGTCTCCCCAAAAATCATTACCGAAGTGACTTAACCAATTCTTATTTTCCATTTCAATAACCTCCTTTATAATTTCAATCATATTATTTCACCGTTTTTTTAGTTTAATCGGTTTGATATAAGATGAAAACGAATTCTTTAGCCAAAAAACAGTAACCCGCTCCCGAAGTTAACCCGTTTATTTTAATCTTGAAATGAATTCTTTCGAAGGTTTTCAGAATTGCCCCGGGTTTTGATTGATTTTTAGCTCCTTGGGAGTATTAATTTTTTGAAAAAGATAAAAATAGTAGCTAGTAATTGAGTATTTATTGATACTTATGGCTACGAGAATGGTTCTGAACAAGTAGAGAAGAGTGATCGATTGGAAAAACGTTTAAGCATTGGAATTATTGCCGGAATCATTGCTGGAATACTTAAGGATATTCCGGATGCATTCTTTCATTATGGATTGAAAATAACCAACCTTACCTTTTGGGATTATGCAGGTACTATTGCTTTTGGACATCACCCATCAGGGATTGCCGAAAATGTTTGTGCTCTATGTTTCGAAGTTGTTTTTAGCATTTTGGTTGGGATGGTTTTTGTTTTCATTACCAATCGCATGATTTTCAAACATTATTTATTAAGTGGCGCTTTTTATGGAGCCATTGTGTGGTTTGTCATACGGTCGGTTGTTGTGGGGCTGGATATAAAATCATTGGTGAATGAAGACATAGTTACCACGACCATTAATTCTTTGGATTCGGTAATATATGGCATTATGTTGTCTTTTATCATACATTTATTAGAAAAGAAAACGCTAGTAACGAAGACTTAAAAATAATTCCGGAGGAATTTGGAATTGGTTAAGTGGAAAACAAACTCGCCCAAAATGAATTTGATCGATGATCCGGTTGAAACAAATAGTGGAATGTATCTAAGCCTGCTTGCAGAGAAACCGGGAGAAGCTGAGGCAGCTATGATTTTGAATTCTTTGGTCGATGACAAAGACAAGTTAAATGAAGAAGCGGAAGATTTAATTGAAGCTGTGAAAAAATTGGATTTGACAAGAGAAGAGTAACCGACTCGACAGAGACTTAAAAATTTGTCCGATTTGAGTTTTTAGTTTCTATACAAGCTGGATCTTGTTAAGATATGGACCAAAAATATTAACAGTCAAGGTTCTTTTGTAAGGTAACGGCGGTGCAAAAAGTAGATAACCGCTGCAGATAGCAAAACGCCAATGAGCAAAGTAATCAGGGGAAAAAGCCGTATTGTTGGGCTTAATTGTTCCCATTTCCGGCCAAAATATTTACTGATAACGACAAGGCCGATATAATAGGCGCTATTGGAAAAAACCACGGCAGAAAGAACAGCACTCCGTTTTACACGAAAAAGACCGCAGCAAAAAATAACGACTAAGCTCATCCCGGGCACGCATTTTCCAAGGAAGATAATCCATGCGCCGTATCGTCCGAACCAATTACCAGCAGTTTGTAGATTTTTAACATTTACTTGGTCTTTAATAAACTTCCAATCTAGTAACTTTTCCCCCTTACGCTGGGTGAGATCATATATCAGGATACCGCCAACGGATGTTCCGGCAGTAAGGGCTAACCAAATTAAAAAAATACCGTCACGGTGGGTGCCCGCCAAATATCCCGTAAATATGACAAGACTGCTTTCAAGGGGAATCATCGGAATGAAAACATGGATGAAACTTAAAACACATATGATCGAAAAAAATATCCACGGACTATTTGAAAAATGTTCAATCCATGTCATAATACAGTTCAAAAGCTCCTTTACTCAGAATTTGGTGAATTAACGGTAACTTACTTTGAGTAATCAGTAATATAAATTAGCCATTGAACAATCAATCCCTATCAGATTCTTAAATATTTTATCAAGCCAATCGCGTTTATTTTAAACGAGTTTACTTTAAAAATAGGTACCTTCGCAATTTTGTTAGTCTTCTTTAATGAAATATAATAAGTTATCTTCTACCCGGTAAAATAGGGGAGCAATCATTATTTTGGGGTATTTTAGCCGTAAACGGGCAGTTTCTCCAAGCACAAAATCAATTTCATTTTTAATTTCGAATACTGGGGCTTCATTTTTAAAATGTTCGGTTGCTTGGTGATAATTCCAACCGGCATTGTCAACCAAACCTTTCACAAACCGATCTTGAACCTGGAATAAATTAGCCATCCCGCAATCATTATGTGCAATTAAGGCAAGGGCCGGTACATTGCCAATAGCGATTGTATAGGATATATAAAAATCACAAAACCGTAAATTTCCGCCACCGGTGCGGATCATATAGGCAAAATTAGGGGGGAGCCTTAGGACTTTGCGATTATCCATACACATTCCAATCAAAAGTTGAGCCTTTTGATAGTTATCAAATTTCCGCTTTAAATTGTGATATTCTATTAATAATCCGACTGGAGTATTCAAATACTTAGCTGTAATCGCTTTTTTTTCAGTAATGGGAATGAGTCGGTCCATCGTTTATTTTCCTTTCGCGCGCTTGAATTGATTTTGCACTGGACATTTGCAAAATAAAAAAGGTCAACCGCAAATGAGTATGCGCATGCATCGGTGCGCATAAGCTTCCCATTGGAAGCTTTCCTCAAAGGTTGACCTACTTTTTATCAATTCCTCCATTACTATCCTATGAACGGTTTCTGGAATAATTGATAACGAATAGTTTTTATTTATTTCATAAAAAAGAGCTCTTCTGACAGTTCAGACTAGCCATTTTCTATTTTGGCAGTATCATACCATGAAATAAATTTTGATACAAGGAAAAGACAAAAGTATACAAAAAACCGATTTGTATTTTTATGGGCCTATTGATTCGTTATGTTAAAATATATAGTAATCCGGAAGGAAATTGCCAGTATATTTTAAATCTGCAATAAAAGATTTATGAAAGTGAGGCCTTCGATATGGTTACAAAAGGTCAACTCGAAGATAATATCAGTAAAGCAATCATTCAATTTGAAAAAGAATTTCTGGGCCGGGGCCCGGAAGAAGTTAAGACCTTTATATTAGGGGATTTAATTTTGGTCAGGCTCAAGGGCATACTATCCCCGGCTGAACAACATTTAGCCAACAACCATGAAGGTAAAATGTTGGTAAAACAGGTTCGCATTCAGTTAATTGAAAAATCCCGAACAATGTTGGAAGAAATCATTCATACTCTGACCAATCGTTCTGTAATCAGTTTGCATACTGATATCAGTACGATGACCGGAGAAAGAATATTCGTATTTGTACTTGATGGTATACTTTATTAAAATCAGCGAGTTCGCGCACGCGCGCTTGGTCTTGTTGGTTTCAATTTAGTTCGTAATGGTTTTCAACCAGATTTGTTGATAATTGATTTGTTAATGCCGGTTATGGGAGGACGGGAACTTTAAAACTGTTATGATATAATATTTAAGTAAACTTGAAGGAGGATTAACATGAAATCGGAACTACCTTGTATCATTACCATTAGTCGCCAATTGGGTAGTGGCGGGGCTTATATTGGTAAATTTCTTGCTGATTTTTTAGGAATCGCCTATGTTGATCGGAAAATTATCATCCAAGCGGCAAAGAAGCTTGAAATGGTAGAGGATGAATTAAAATCCCGAGATGAAAATGTAACTTCATTTTGGAAATCTTTTTTGCAATTAAGCACTTTTGCCATTCAGGATGGGTATTTGCCGCCGCAGATGTATATACCGGGTGATGCGGAATTATTTAAAACCGAATCCGAGGTTATAGTCGGCATATCAAAGACATATTCATCGGTCATTATTGGGCGTTGCGGTTCTTACATTCTTAGAAAGCATCCTCGGCATATCAGCGTTTTTTTACATGCTGACACTCAGTTTCGTCAACAGCGAATCCAGGAATTATATCGATTATCTCCGGAAAAAGCTTTGAAAATGATTCATGAAAGTGACTGCGCCCGAAATCAGTATTTTCACAAGTTTACAGGAAAGGATTGGACAGATGCCAGACAGTATAATCTTTCAATCGATACAGGTTCCATTGGGCTTGAAAAAACGAAGGAATTGATAATCAATTACTATAAGGCCAAATTTGACGAAACGGGATCTGCAAACATAGGTGTTCAATGATAAGGAAAATAGGCATTTTTTTATTTATAATAGTGTTTGTTTTTGGAGTGTCCGTTCTGGCTGAAAACGATGAGATTGTGAAGGCCGGTCAGTATTGGGATAATCGAGCAACCCATGGTATGACAGAAAAAGCCATTGCAACACTTGAGGGATTGCTTAAAACCAATCCAAATCAGTATGAAGCCTTATGGAGGCTCGGTTGTTATTATCAGTTTTTAGGGGATGTTTCTTTCGGCAAGGCCAGAATGGAAGCATATAAAAAAGGATTGGCCAATACTGAAAGGGCGATTAAAGTTAAAGGCCAGGGCGTTAACGGACGCCTTTGGCATGCTCTCTTAATCAGCAGTTTTGTACTGGAAAGGCCGGATCTAAATAACTCAAAGCTAGTCAACCAAATGGTGAACGAATTGCAGTTAGTTTTACGTTTGGATCCGCAGAACGCACAAGCTCATTTAAATTTAGCCCGGTATTATGATGGTTCGTTTGGCAAAGGAACCGGTAATGATAAGAAAAAGGCCCTTCAAGAAGCAGGTCTGGCTCTAAAATACGCCCCGGATATTCAAAACGGTTGGCTGGTCTTGGCCGGGATTGCACTTGAAAATAACGATTTCGCTACCGCGAAGGCTGCTTTTGCCAAAGCACTGGACAATATAGACCCATACAAGAATTACAGCGTTTTAATCCATCAAGAAAACCAAGTGGGTGAAGATTACCAATCCCTATGGCATTTAGGGTATTTCTACGAGTTTATGGGGCAAAATTGTCCTGATAAAAAGACCAAAATTACTTTGTTGGAGAAAGGTCTAGCCTATCTAGATCATGCTGAAAAAATAAATTCAGGGGGAGTGGCGGGCCATCTATACCGGGCGGTTCTCCTGGGTAATATTGGTTTGGAGAAGGGGCTCCTTCAAAGTCTGCGAATGGTTCAACCGATGGTTGATGAACTGCAAACTGTCGTGATGTTGGAACCGGGAAATGCCATGGCCCATGCCATGCTTGGCCAGATTTATTGGAGAGCCCCGGGAAAGCCCTTTAGCGTGGGAAATAAGCAAAAGGCATTGGACGAAACGGCCCTGGCTGTTAAATATGACCCGGGTAGTATTGCCTATTGGTTTAATTATGGTAAAATCGCCGTTGATAATAAAAATTATAAGGTAGCCAGAACGGCATTTACCAAGGTGTTAGGATTTTTCGGCGAAACACCCAGCTTTAAAATCCAAGCCGAGCAGGAACTTGCCAAGTTGCCGAAAGGGTAAGCCCCATCATTCAATCTAGGATCCATTTCGCTGGGAAAGATAGGGAAAAGGCAAAGCGTGTTGAATATTAATAAAAAGACGAAAGGGGTTTTCCCATGAATAAAGAACGCGGCAGTCGGGTGGTTATTATCGGGGCAGGTTTAGTAGGTTCGACGTTTGCTTATAGTCTGATGATTAATGGTACAGCTTCAGAGATTATTATGATAGATGTTAACCAGGAACGGCTGGCTGGTGAGATAATGGATTTGAATCATGGGATTTCTTTTGTTAGGCCGGCCATGGTAAGAGCCGGTAATTATGCCGATTGCAAAGATGCAGATATTATCGTAATTACTGCTGGGAGCAACCAACGTCCGGGAGAGACCCGGATTGATTTACTCGCCCGCAATACTGAAATTTTCCGGGGCATTATCGGACAAATCACCGCTACCGGAACAGAGGCTATTTTGCTGGTTGCTACCAATCCGGTGGATATCATGACTTATATAACTTATAAATTGAGTGGGTTACCGGAAAGTCGGGTTATTGGCTCGGGAACGGTGCTGGACTCAGCCCGGCTCCGTTATCTGATAAGTTCTCATTGTCACATTGATCCATCTAACGTTCACGCATACATTATCGGGGAACACGGTGATACTGAAGCACCGGTTTGGAGTCTGGCAAATATCGCCGGTATCCGCTTTAGCGATTATTGTCCAATGTGCGGCGAGGCCTGTGAAAAGCCATTGCCCAAAGAGGGAATTTTTGATGATGTTAAAAATGCCGCTTATAAAATCATCAAGGGAAAAGGTGCCACTTATTATGCAATCGGTTTAGCCCTAACCGAAATTGTGGAGAGTATCATTCGTGATGAAAATTCGGTATTAACTGTTTCAACCTTATTAAGAGGGGAATATGGAATTGATGATGTTTACCTCAGTTTGCCCTGTGTGGTGAATCGGAAGGGAATTGAACGCCAAATCCGGCTTTCATTATCCCCAGAGGAAGAGAAAGCATTTTGCCATTCAGCTTCGGTGCTCAAAGAGCTGCAAAGCCAGATTAAGTTATAGGTTAATAGGTTATAGGTTATTGGTTAGCGGTTATTAGTTATTGGTTGTTGGCTCTTGGTTTTAAGCTGATAACCCGTTAAGAAATGATTTTTGGTGAAAGGGATATTTTGATATGAGACAGATCGAAGAATGGCATATCATTGCCGAAGTTTACAGTCAAGACGAAGCCTACTTCATCAGTGGATTATTAAACTTAGCAGAGATCCCCGTAAAAATGGAACGGGAAACCCTTGGAAATATTTACGGATTGACAGTCGGACCATTGGCTAAGATTCAAATCATGGTACCCAGTGAACGGGCCGGTGATGCCGAAAAAATCCTGGCGCAGCAAAACGAAGAGAATGGGTCTGTCACAAAATAATATTTTCCGATAGAGATATACAATATATAAACTTTTGCATATTTGTTTATGCTATATATTGCATATCTCATTGATTTTAAATACTTTTGCGACAGCCCTATTCTTTCAGTAGAA
Organism: Bacillota bacterium; assembly: GCA_023415375.1. Taxonomy (GTDB): domain Bacteria; phylum Bacillota; class UBA4882; order UBA8346; family UBA8346; genus UBA8346. Next base: position 8,295 of record JAEZKW010000074.1, on the reverse strand, counting down.
GATGGAACCTTTTTAGTTGCTTTCACGTTGGAGGAGATTATGGAATATCATTCATTTACGATAGGCGATTTAATGACTAATTGTTATGTGGTATGGAAGGGAAAAGAGGCTGGAGTTATTGATCCCGGCGGTTCCGTATCCGGTATTGAAAGTTTTTTAACAAAGCATTCATTCCAACTTCAATGGGTTATCAATACCCATGGACATGTTGATCATATTGTGGGGAATGCTGTTTTGCATCAAAAGTTTGGTGCTCCAATCTTAATCCACGCCGCAGATCGTGAAATGCTTACTTCCCCAACTGCCAATTTATCGGCTTTTATGGGAGAGAAAGTAATCAGCCCCGATGCGGATCGGGAATTGTCAGATGGCGATCCGGTAGCCTTAGGAGATGAATTTTTTAAGGTTATTGCCACTCCGGGGCACACTCCCGGCGGTATTTCTTTGTATGCACCGGGGATAGCGTTTGTCGGAGACACTTTGTTTTTCGAGAGTATCGGGCGGACCGATTTCCCGGGGGGGGACCACCGGCAACTGCTTGACTCTATCCGTAAACGGTTATTTCATTTACCTGCTGAAACCAAAGTTTTTCCGGGCCACGGCGAACCGACTTCCATTGGGTATGAAATGAAAAATAACCCTTATGTGTCCGAAATATCATGAAGTTTCATGTTGATATCAAAGATTCTGGGCAATTGCCCAATGTTTTAGCGGCTTTAAAAATTATCGACCCTAAAGCTGAAGTGACCGATGAACAGTTTGACCTGCGGTTGGCCATTGAGTATTCTTCAAACTTCCTGGTACGAGTTTGGTCTCCAGATTTACCAGCCGGGGAAAATGTTTGGCAGTTGCAGGATGAGGATATTTTTGATCCCCGTTATCAAAAAAGTGACTATCCAAAACGGATCAAAGAACTAATCCGTTTAGGAATCATCTCGTTACTGGGCAAAAAATTGCAAAAAAGACCCGGATGGGGGATTTTAAGCGCGGTCCGGCCAACCAAGATTTTTCATCATTTACGCCAACGCGGCTTTTCAATGGAGGAAACCCGTCAGAAACTGTTAACAATTTATGCTCTATCACCGGAACGGGCCGAACTCCTTATTGAAATCGGAAGCCATCAAGAAAAATTTTTTAAACCTGCAAGTACCGTAAGTTTATATATCGGAATTCCTTTTTGCCCTAGTCGTTGCCGGTATTGTTCCTTTGCGGCAGTCTCCTTGGAAACACATCATCATTTAGTTCGGGGCTTTCTTGAAGCGCTCCATCTTGAAATTGCTGCCACACAGCAATTAATCCGCGAAAGGGGCTTTTTGGTAGAAAGCATCTATATTGGTGGCGGTACTCCCACCAGCCTGAATACGGAAGATTTTGCCGGTTTGCTGCAGGCAATCAAAGATTGTTTAATTTCGGAGCACACCAGGGAGTTTACCGTTGAAGCCGGGCGTCCCGAAACTATTAATATTGAAAAGCTAAAGATTATGAAAGACGCCGGAGTTACCAGAGTTTGCGTGAACCCTCAATCAATGCATGATCAGACTTTGCAAATCATTGGCCGTCAGCATTCGGTTGGGGATTTTCTTCAGGCGGCAGCAATGGTTCATCAGATGGGCGATTTTATAGTGAATATGGATTTGATTCTAGGCCTACCGGGTGAAAATGGAACTCAATTTTTAGAGTCGTGTCAGCAAGTGTTGCAACTGGGGCCGGATAATATCACCATCCATACATTAGCTCCAAAAAGAGCCGCTGCTTGGCACAAAGATTTTGCTACATTGGCGTTGACCGAGGAACAGGATATCGATAAAGCCTGGAGTAAGGCTCTTATCATGTTACGGAGGGAACATTACTCTCCATATTACATTTACAGACAGCGTTCGATCTTGGCTGAACAGGCAAATATCGGTTTGGCTTTACCGGGAACCGAAAATATATATAATATTCAAATGATGGAAGAACGTCAAACGATTTTCGGCTTAGGAGGTGGGGCAATCACAAAATGGGTCTTCGGACCGGATTATCAGGTTGTGCGACTGCAAAATCCAAAGTGTCCTGCAACCTATCGCCGGGATATTCAGGAGCTGATAGTAAAAAAAGCCCAACAAACCCGCTTACTTCTTGGTTGACATTTAGGTCTACATTAGGTACAATATTAAACGTACTTTTGCTAGGTAAATAAATACTAAGCGTATCTATAATTTACAGGTTCCCTTGCAACTTAGTATTTTATGGGTATTTGCCTCATTTTTTTTTTGGAATTTATAAAGGGGAGGAATTTTAATGGGTAATATGTCGATTATGTCAATTCGTCGTTACGCTAAACGTATATTGGCACCTGTAATTATTGTTTTAGTTGTGGCGATGATGGTTGGAGTGTTCTATATCGGTTTTCCGATGATGACCAAAGAAAATACTAGGTATGTTGGCCCTTCGATCAGCGTCAACGGTCAAAAAGTGTCTGATGAAGATTTTAATAATTACATGGCTCAGGCCGGCCAGCAAGCCAGTCAGCTTGCACAATACGGTATGTCTTATTCCGACGCTCAAATCCGTGACAGTGCTATTAATATGGCTGTACAAAACATTGCATTTCAGCAGGAAATGGACAAGGTTAAGTCCAAGATCAAAGTAAGCGGTTCCGAAGTCAATAATTTGATTCATAAGTACTTGCCCACTGAAGAAGAAGTTCAGAGCTTTATGGAACGGCAACAACTCACCAGTAAGAGCCAGCTCAAAAAGATGGTTCAGAAATCTTTAGAGCAACAAAAGTTTATTTCCTATAAAGCGAAACAACTGAAAATTAGTGTTTCTCGTTCGGAAATTTTGGGTCAGTTGGATCAAATTACAGTCAGTCACATTTTAATCGGGCTCAAAGATCAAAACAATAAATCCCGGACTGATGCTCAGGCTCTGCAAATGGCAAAAGAGGTTTATCAAAAAGCGACCAGCGGCCAGGATTTTGCTGCCCTCGCAAAACAGTATTCCGATGATCCGGGTTCCAAAGATAAAGGCGGCACTTATGGCCCCATGGGAGTTGAACAATTTAAGAACAGTATGGCAAAGGAATTTGTCGACGGCGCTTTAGCTCTTAAAGCCGGTCAAATTAGTACCCCGGTTAAAACACAGTATGGTTATCACATCATTAAGCTTGATGCCCATGGTTTACCGACAGGTAGTGAATATAAAGAGAAATACAATGAAGTGAGAGATGGTTTATTGCTTCAGAAAGCGCAACAAAGTCCAGCATACAGCGACTGGATGCAAAAAGTGAATCGTAAAGCTCTCAGCAAATTGGAAATTCTCGATCCCGGACTGCGAGCATTTCGGTTGATGAGTGAACAAAAATGGCAAGAAGCATCTGAAGCCTATGAAAAAGCTTTAAAGAAAGGCTATTACAAGAGTCGTGTTGATACCTATATCGATGCTTCCCAAGTGTATATTCAGTTAAAACAAGCCGATAAAGCCATCAGTATTTTGAAAAAGGCACCGGCTGTATCAACTGGTAATTTTGAGTACCAAGCGGCTTTAGCTAATGCATACAAAGCCAATCAAAATATGGCCAAAGCAAAAGCGATTTTGGCGAAGTGGGGCCAGGAACATGCTGATGATATTCAAACCCATGCAAAGTTAAAAGATATCTATACTTCATGGAATTTGACGGACTTAGCATCCCAGGAAACCCAGGCCATCGCGAATATGCAAAAACAACAGGCTGAAAAGGATAAAGCATATCAAGAAAGTCTGAATCGGAAACAATCTGCTGCTGGACAAACCGATCAAACTCAACCGGCTGCTTCTCAGCCAACTCCGGTTAAAAAATAAAAGTGAGCAAATGATAGATACTAACGCGGAGGGTGGATTAACACCTTCCGCGTATTCGTATATGAGTATAATATAAAAAAACGAGGCGGTTTCATTGGCTCAAATAAATGCCCCTAAAGGAACATATGATCTTTTGCCTGATGATTTGAATCACTGGTATTATTTAGAAAGTAAACTGCGACAAATTTTTCAAGAGTATGGTTATGCCGAAGTAAGAACTCCCATTTTTGAGCATACCGAATTATTTCAGCGTGGTATTGGTGAAACTACCGATATTGTTGAAAAAGAGATGTTCACTTTTCCGGATCGGGCCGGTCGGAGCTTAACATTGCGGCCGGAGGGTACCGCTTCAGTGGTGAGGGCCTTTTTGGAACATAATATGGCTGCTTCCGGAGGAATTAGCAAACTTTATTACTATGGTCCAATGTTTCGCTGTGAAGCACCCCAGGCCGGCCGGTTTCGCCAATTTGTCCAATTCGGTGCTGAAGTCCTGGGTAGTGAGGATCCAAGGGTCGATGCTGAAATCATTACCATGGCGGTCAATTTTTATAAACGACTTGGAATTACCGATTTAGATATCAATTTAAATTCAATCGGTTGCCCGGAGTGCCGCCCCCTTTATCGTCAAAAGTTAATAGAGCACTTGCGACCAAGGGCCGAACAGTTATGCCCCAATTGTCAGCGCCGTCTGGAACGAAATCCTTTACGGTTACTCGATTGTAAAAGCCCGATCTGTAAGAGCTTAACCGAAGATGTACCGCTGATAACCGAGACATTATGTCCGAGCTGCGGTTCTCACTTCCAACAACTACGTGACCTTTTGGATGCTGTCGGAATACACTACCGCTTAAATCCACGATTAGTCCGTGGTTTTGATTATTATACCAAGACCGTATTTGAGGTATTAGCCGGGGATCTGGGAGCTCAAAATGCTCTTTGCGGTGGTGGAAGGTATGACGGTTTGGTCGAGGAATGCGGAGGGAATCCGACTCCTGGGATAGGTTTTGCAGCCGGAATGGAGCGCCTGTTGATGGTGCTCAATTCAAGAAAGTTGCTGCCAGAGGGAAATTCTAAACCCCATATTTATCTTGCACCATTAGGCGAGGCGGCCCAATTCAAAGTATTCCCACTGGTTATTCAGTTACGGGAAGCCGGATGGATTGTAGAAACCGACTTTCAAAGCCGTAGCCTGAAATCGCAAATGAAACTTGCCAATAAATTGGGTGCTACGATTGTGGGGGTCATTGGTGAAGAAGAACTAGCCAGTGAGCAGATTCTAATCCGTAAAATGGAAACCAGTGAGCAACAAACTGTTGGCGTTGCTAAATTACAAGAGTTTTTAAAAGAGGAATTCAAACATTGAACTTTTTGTTGACTATCGATAACTAGTTTCAGTATAATTAAATAATAATAACCGATTTTCATAAATCTAAATTTCAAAAGTAATGATAAGGAAAAGTAGCTGTCAGTTCCTTTTAGGGAGAGGGCGCCGTGACTGGAAGTGCCCTTAGGTTCACTGATAGTGAAAAACACCTTTGAACTGATTGGGTGAAAGTACGCTTATTGTTTGGCGTAATTATAATCCAATCCGCATTTCAGCGTTAAAGAAAAAACGAGTAGAGCATGCAAGACTTGTTTTGTATTCGGATATATCGATGGTTTCTCTGATATCTGTGACAATAGGGAAGGCAAACTCTATGAGGGTGGTACCACGGGTAAATCTCTCGTCCCTTATTTTTAAGGGTGAGGGATTTTTTATTATTCTTATTCAACTCAATTACAACCGGCTGAAAGCCGGTGGGTTCTTGCGCCAACCAATGGTTGGCGCAAGAACCCAGGGATTCAAGCCCGAAGGCAACAGCGGAGCTAAAGCATTCGACTAAAGCCGAGGGTTTGAATCCCGTAGTTGAGACAATCATATGAAAGGGGCTTTATGATGCATCAATATCGAACCCATAACTGTGGGGAGCTGTCTGAAAAAAACGTTGGAGAAGTCGTTCGAATTGCCGGATGGGTGCAAACAATTAGGGATCATGGCGGAATTATTTTTGTTGATGTTCGGGACCATTATGGAATCACACAGGCGGTTGTTGACGAAGAATCGTTAAAAGAGGCCGTAATCAAGATTCCCCGTGAATCGACAGTTTCGGTTTTGGGAACAGTAACCAGACGTGCAGAAGAAACTGTAAATCCAAATTTGTCAACCGGATATATTGAATTAAAAACTGAAAGTGTTGAAATCTTAGGGAAAGTTAGAAACTCTTTACCGTTTGAACTTTCACTAGCCGGTGAAGCCCGGGAGGACTTGCGACTCAAATACCGTTTTTTAGATTTGCGAAATGATAAATTACATAAAAATATTATTTTGCGTTCAAAAATTATCCAGAGCATCCGACAAAAAATGATCGGCATGAATTTTATGGAAATTCAAACGCCGATTTTAACCAGTTCATCACCGGAAGGGGCTCGGGACTACCTGGTACCCAGCAGGGTACACCCTGGTAAATTCTATGCCTTACCACAGGCGCCGCAGCAATTTAAGCAATTGTTGATGGTTTCCGGTTTTGATCGCTATTTTCAAATCGCTCCCTGTTTTCGGGATGAAGATGCCCGGGCCGATCGTTCTCCGGGTGAATTTTATCAACTCGATATTGAAATGGCCTTTGCCACCCAGGAAGATGTTTTCACTGCCGTTGAGAAAGTTATCTCCGAGATCTTTGGAGAGTTTTCAACTTGGAAAGTAACGACCAATCCTTTCGTCAGAATTCCTTATAAAGAAGCTATGCTGAAATACGGTAGTGATAAACCTGATCTTCGTAATCCATTATTAATATACGATATCTCGGCTTCCTTTAAAAATACTGAGTTTAAGGCCTTCCTAAACAGAACAGTACGAGTTATCCCGGTGCCTAATTGCAGTTCACAGTCGAGAAGCTTTTTCGACAATATGGTTGAGTTCGCTACCAGTATTGGCGCTAAGGGTTTAGCTTGGCTTAAAGTGGATGATAATTTGGATTTCAATGGACCGATAGCTAAATTTATGAGCGCTGAGGTTAAAAAAGAAATTATCGATATTACCGGTGCAAAACCAGGACATGCTCTCTTTTTTATAGCCGACCATTTGGCTGAAGCCGAAAAATTAGCAGGTCAGGTTCGAAATGAACTGGGTCGAAGATTGGATTTGCTTGAAAAAGATGTCTTTAAATTCTGTTGGATTGTCGATTTTCCAATGTATGAAGTCAATCCGGATACCCATCAAATCGAATTTAGCCATAATCCGTTCTCAATGCCTCAAGGCGGCATGGATGCCCTTCTTAGTAAGGATCCTCTCGATATCTATGCCTATCAGTATGATGTTGTCTGCAATGGTGTGGAATTATCTTCAGGAGCAGTTCGCAACCATGATTCGGAAATTATGGTTAAGGCTTTTGAAATCGCCGGGTATTCCGCAGACGAAGTTCAAAAGAAATTTCCGGCCTTGTTTAATGCCTTTCAATACGGACCCCCACCTCATGCCGGTATTGCACCCGGGATCGATCGGATGGTCATGTTGATTGCCAATGAACCGAATATCCGCGAAGTTATCGCATTTCCAATGAGCAGTAAGGCTCAGGATTTATTAATGGGTGCGCCGTCGGAGGTCACGGACAAGCAGCTCAGGGAATTACACATAAAAGTCGATGCAAAACCCTGATTTTCCGTTCTTTGGAGCTTGAAGGTTGTTTCAAGCTGTGGTATGATCGAAATAGGTCAATTGACCGGGATTGATCAAGTAATTAAAAGTCATAGTCGTTTATAATTTTCATTAGTTTTAAAAACCCTGCTTTGTACGTGATGAAGCTGATTTTGTTATGAACCAACATAGCTACCTCGGGAGTCCGGCTCTGTTTATGGCAGGCATGCCGTCTTTTTAAGACGGAACCATAAAATAAATAGGAGGACACCCACCTTGCTTGCGCAGGGTTCAGGTAACGATCAGCATAACGGCATAGTGGGGCTTTATTTTATCCAGTTTATCATACCGTGAAACAGTGAGCATATTCCAGCATGAAAATAGATGGAAGCTTAACTATGATGGCGCGCTAGGTATTAGGTACGAATTCATCCAGTGGCATAAGTGGAACCTGGACGGGATTATATATCTGGACCACGCTGGAGCCGGAATTAGTTATAACCCATGGCATAATTTACACTTGGGAATAGAGGAAAGCGCGGCTTTCGGTAATGGAGAACTTAAACCAGACTATATCTATGTCTGCCATAACAAATAAACCAAAATTAGCCCTGCCACCTGATTTGGCGGTGGGGCTTTTTTTATTCATAAGCACGAAATAATCACATATTATCATTTTATCTCCACAAAAAGGAATTATATCGAAGATACTTTATTAAATCCTCTTTTATACATATTTTTCCAACCCTCTTCTGAGGGCTATTTTTTAATGCAATTAGTTCCCGATCAAAAAAATAACA
>JAEZKW010000329.1 GCA_023415375.1 Bacillota bacterium | reverse complement strand
ATCGAACACACGGTCATGACGCCGTTATCCGTAATAACCTCGGTATTATGTATTATCGTGGCCAGAGCACCTTTTGAAGACCATTCCAAAATGCCTAAACCTAAGGTTTTTCTTCCACTTATCAATTATTAATTATCTATAAAAAAAATCGTCAACCCGGCGATTTTTTTACCCCATAACTCTGCAGTTTCACTCTTCATACCTACGTCGTTTGGAGAATCTTGCCGGCCATTCGGAAAAAAGGATTGATCGTTATAAGTTTCAGTTACTTAGTAAAAGCCATTCTATATTTTCTTTTTTTGACAACTTCTTGGAAACCAGAATTCGCTTCACTCCCAAATAAGCGGTAAACCTTAGAAAGCAACTCCGTAACCCTGCGTAAATACTCTCCGAGGGGCTCACTCCCGGCTCCCACCACCAATTTTTGATCACCAAAGCGTCCCTCTTCTTGTCCCTGCCCGGTTCAAAACGGGCCACAAACCGGTCTCCATACAAAACCGGCAGTACATAATAGCCATATGTTCTTTCGTTTTCCGGCTTGTAAACCTCCCAGCGATAGTCGAAATCAAATAATTCTTTTACCAATCGCCTATCCCAGAGTAGATTGTCCAGCGGTGCAATTATCGTGGCTCGTTTGGAAGCGTTATCCGATTGTAAAATGTTTTCCAGATAGGATTTGTCGTTGTAGCGCATATAGAGCGGTACTTTGATTCCTTTCACCCATACCTCAAGTATTTGCTCCTGCTTAAGTAATCGATCGATAGCTGCAGACCGCTCCTTACTCTTAATACCTGAGATACCGAGCTAGGCGTCACCGGACTTATTCCATAATAACCCGATACCTCCGATACGTCTACGTACGTACCAATCATAGTATTGTTCTTCGGTTTGGTTGGGGTCGGGAGCTTGAAGTAATTCAGCTGAGATATGACGGTCAGCCAAGTCATATATTTTCCGGGTATGAGTCTTATGGTGAATGACCAGTTCGCCCTGAAAATACATACTTTCCAGCACCGCCCGAGATAACCTGGTCGGCGCCCAAGGCCAATCCACTGTCTGTTCGTAACATAAATCAGCAGAACTCAAAGGCCCTTGTTCTTCAATAGCCCTTTTAACTTCAGGCAGGATAACTAAGATCGCCGGAGCGCTATTTCTCTGATCCGATTTGGCCGCTTCCCTGTTCCGCCGGAAATATGGCCAATCCTCTATGTTATAAATCGACATATTCTTATCCCAACCGTCGATCAGTTGACGGTCCCGATATAGTAATTCATATAGCATCTCGGGCCGGAAGTCAATGATCCGGGACTGCAATACCAACTCTTGGTTATGACCGACAATGTTTAAGGGATCAAACTGAATACAGCCGACCCGGTGAATATAATTTAAAATACCGGGTTTGCCTTCCAACGCAAAGGAAGATCCCAAACCCTGATAAGCAAGGAGAAAGCGGCAGGCTTGTTCTTTTGTTATCAATAATTTTTCCATGGCAATGGATTAACTCTTAACTATTTTTTTAACTATAGTATAACAGAACATTAGTTCGTTTATCAATCATTTATTAATATCCATGTGAAATTATATCATCTGGTATAAACATCTCATATGGAGACGATGCAGAAATTTATAGTTATGGCCATATAAGAAAGGATGTGTTGGTATATAATAATAAAGAAAAAATCCGTATTTATAGGTGTGGGAAGTTTAGCAGTTATTGTTATTGCTTTTGTTATTCTTGCAGTAAGCAGCTTCCATTTTTATAATGTAGCAATTAAGCGCAACACTAAAGATTTTTTGAAAGATATTAATGATTTGGCACAAAAAAAATCGTAAAAATACAGTTTCTGTTCAAGTAGCTAATGTCATAACGTCATCGAAGTGACATCCGAAAAACGAATTTAATGTTTCAATGAAATTACTCCTTTCTCTTTACGGCTAACCCATTAATCTTCGAACTTCAGTTTTAAATAAATCTCCGCGTTCTTTATAATTCCTGAACATTCCAAAACTGGCGCACGCGGTAGAGAGAAGAACAATCCCACCGGGGAACGCTTTCTGATAAGCGGTTGAAACTATTTCCGTCATATTATTACATCCATAAACCAATTCAGGAACCTTACAGCCGCTCTTAGCTGCAACTTCTCGAATTGTATCCCCAATTTTGGGACCTGTCACTCCGATCAGAATTACTGTGGTGACGCTGCCCTGTAAAATCTCTTCCGCCATTTTGGAGAAATCTGCCCCTTTATCGGCACCACCAACAATCAAAACAATAGGTTCAGTAAACGCCTTAAGAGCGACAATCGTTGGGTCAGGAGCCGTGGCAAACGAATCGTCGAAGAATTGAACATTATTAACCGTTTCAACGTATTCAAGACGGTGTTCCAAACCTTGATAGCCAGAAATTCCTTCCCGAATGGATTGAGTATCAGCGCCAGCTGTCCGACTCACGAGTGCTGCGGCTGAAATGTTCAATAAATTATGCTCGCCGCGTACCTGAATGAATTCGCTGGAAATAAGCTGTTCCGTGATATCCCCTAGATTCCACCGGATAGTATAGATACTACCCTGTTTCTCATGCCAAGCGCCTTTAGGCTGAGGCTGGTCGCCATATGTCAGCAACTGGCCTGGAACCAGAGGTTGCAATTCACGACTGGTGGGATCGGCCATATTTAAAATGGTCACTCCATTTGAACCCTGATGCCGGAAAAGGTTGGTTTTAGCGTTAATATAATCGGCCCGGGATTTATGATAATTTGGATTGACCGGATCGGCCGGAGCCAAATGGTCCTCAGTAATGTTGGTAATAACGGCGACATCCACGCTTTTCTCAAAGTCTTCCAGTTGAAAGCTGGATAACTCCAGGATGACAACATCGCCGCGACCCAATTCTGATAAAAATTCAAACGGCGCAATGCCGATATTTCCTCCCAGGAAAGCCTTATGACCCTTTTTGGCCTGACTTAAATTAAGAATCCGATAAATCAGGGACGATGTCGTTCCTTTCCCTTTCGTTCCTGTGACACCGATTGTAGTACAGGGACATAATTCCACAAATAATCTCATGGCACTGGTGATGTGGACACCCGCAGCCTTAGCCCGCCCGATATTAGGATCGAAAAGCGGCAATCCCGGCGAACGGAAGACTTCCGCAAAATCAGTTAAATTCTGAAGATAATCCGGGCCCAGCCGAAAGCTAACTCCACGGTCCTTGAGTTCGTAGTAGCGATCACCTAAAGTAGTCTGATCTCGAATATCGCAAACCGTAACTTTCTCACCACGGGTTAAAAGGTATTTAACCAGGGCCAGATTTTCAATTCCTAGACCCAGCACTGCACGTGAATTCATTTATATATCTCCTTCTGAAAAGTATCAGGGCACCCTAATGAGATTTATAAAATGTTCGACCAAGAAACCTTTCAATAAATCCAGCCGGTTTATTATGTATGAATTATCTCGATCCCAAAAAGGCTTTCCATCTCTCATTCTTCGCCACTGTGCTCTCAAATGCGTCTCTAATTTCTGCGTTCAATTCGGGTGATGATAGGTATGGGGAGATATACCAATCAGATAGGCTGTAGTTTGTTGAAATAACCGGTGATTGGGGATAAAGTCTTATCACTACTGAATATAACCCGATAAATGTATTCAAAAAATTTAGATTTTAACACTTCTTAAAACCTTATTTCTTTCATCTTGACTTTCAATTTCTTGCTGAATTTTTTACGTTGGACTTCTTCCTGTTCCCTCTTTTCATGTTCAACCTTTTTTTATACACCATATTCACTCGTGGTAACCATTGTTTAAAATAGCCAATTATTCTTTGAACTTCATCTGACCTAGCATTTATTCTAGCATTAGTATCTCCAACTCGAATCGAAAAGCTTTCAGGTCCCTTCCCAGAAACGGATGTATGACTACCCATATTTCGTAAAGCCCAAATCCACGTGGTATTTAATTTTAAATGTTCTTAGCCCTCATCGTACTTTCGATCCTCACTATACACTCGATGTGATAGGTATGCGGAGATCAAGACTTGCTGGTTTACTCTAAATGATTCATCAAAATAAATCCGTTATGGTTCTATATTGAGTTGTTTAGAACTCCAATCCCATTTATATAATTCTTTCTCCCATAAGGATTCTAAATATGCAGCTTTTATAGTTTCGCTTGGCTTAATTAAAAAGTACTTTACTATGCCCTGATCATATCTTTTTACGATTTCCGCTACAGTAGATTCATTATTATTACATAATTCAATCTTAGTAGGACAGTTAACTGACTTTTTACTGAGAGCATTTACTAAAGTTTGAACTTTTCGGCGTTCTTTTGTCGTTGCTGATGAGAAATCCATTAAATACACCTCTGATTTAATTTCTTCGCCAAATAAAAAATAATCTACCATCTTATTAACGAAAATGGTCTAAGCTCATCACCACCACTTAACCTGTTTTTCTATATTCTAAGTTTATAATATAACCCATAAATTTTCTTCCTGAATTCAGTATAAACGGGTTTGGTGTACTTTTTCATTACTCTTTGGTTAAATTAAACAGCAGAATACTTAAATAAAATATCATTCTTAAAGAATCTCTTTTGATAAAAAACGATTGTCCGTGACAAACAAAATACCCTTCCAAAGCCCGGAAAGGTATCTTTCTTACATTCGTATTAATTCGAGAAAGTGTAAATAGCTTAATCCCATTTCAAGGGCCTTTCTGCGCAAGAAGTATACCAACTTTAAAACTTTTAACCAGTTTGACTGGTATGCTATTAACATTTCCATCATCACCGACTGTAATAAAATTATCGCAGACCCTATCTCCGTTCAATCCTCGTCACACACTCGATATGATAGGTATGGGGAAACATGTCCACAGGTTGTATCTCAACAGCCCTGTATCCCAAACCATCCAATATTTTGAGATCCCGCCCCAAAGTGCTTGGGTTGCAGCTCACATAGACAATCCGGCCCACTTTACTTTCGGCAAAGCTCGTCAAAACAGCTTCCTCACAACCAGAGCGGGGTGGATCAACCACGGCCACCTGAAATGCCACGCCCTCTTTCACTAATTGAGGAAGGACCTTCTCTGTGGCGCCCACCACAAATTTCACGTTCTTTACTTGATTTAAAGCTGCATTTTCAACGGCATTTTTAACAGCTTCTTTTACAACTTCGATACCATAAACCTTTTTGGCTTTTTCCGCTAAAAATAATGTCAGGCTGCCAACTCCGCAATAAGCATCGAGTACGGTTTCCCCTCCGGTTAACCCAGCATACTCCACTGCCTTACGATACAACATTTCGGTTTGTAACGGATTAACTTGAAAAAATGACTCCGCTGCAATTTTAAACTTGAAACTGCCGATATGTTCAGTAATTATATCCCGACCCCAGATAACACTGGTATCTGGTCCCAAGATAACATTACCGTGAGCATCGTTGATATTTTGCACTATACTTTTAATTTCCGGAAAAAGGCTCACCAATTCATGCGCTATCTTACCAGCAGCCGGAAATGGCTGATTTCTGGTAATGAAAGCCACCATGACTTCTCCCGTTAGGGATCCCTGCTTAATTAAAACATGGCGTAATAATCCCGAATGGTTCAGCTCATTGTAAACCGGTACATGATAAGTTTCCACTAGTTGTCGGACCTTATCGGCAATCTGATTACTCATTTTGGTCTGTAATAAACAGTCCTTCAAAGGTACGATTTGATGGGTTCCTTTTCGATAAAAACCCATTTCTACAGCGGCATCTTTCATACCCAAAGGATATTGGGCTTTGTTTCGATAATGCCAAGGTTCAGTCATTCCCATGACCGGACAAATATTGACGTCTTTGAGTCCCCCGATTCGCTCTACAGCGTCAATTACCCGTTGCTGTTTCAGGATAAGCTGGTTGTCGTAACCTAAATGTTGTAACTGGCAACCGCCACAGTCCGCTGCGGAGGAGCAAAGGGGAATTATTCTTTCCGGGGACGGCTCTACAATCTGTAGGGCAATCCCTCGGCCAAAGTTTTTCTTGACCTCGGTTATCTTAACTAAAACCAGTTCACCTCTTAAAACTTCCGGGACAAAGACTGTGAAATTTTGATAGCGCCCGACCCCTTCGCCCTCATGACCATAGCTCTCGATCCGGATTTCGATTTTCTGTCCTGGCTTAACTGGTAATGCTTCATAAGTATCTTTCAACTGCATCAGGTCCTTTTCTATATTCATGCTTCATAATAGATAGAAATTTGTATAAGCCGAAATTGGCACGGATAAGAGCACCCCTTCCCTGTCCCAGATAAAAAACATACAGTCGGAGGGAAGGGGACGGGGGTTAGGTAAAATAGGCATCACTAGGAGCGCCAACTTTACCTATATTATCTTCCTATGGAGGTGGCATTATGATGGTGCTGAAGCAGAGTCAATCAATAAAATCCTCAATCCATTTCCAATTGCTTTTCTTCGAGTTCAATTCCCTTCAGGGCTAAAGCGCACTCCAGTCGTTTGCGCTGTAGACGGCACCCGATTGGATCCGGCTTATAAATTGATCCATTCATTAAGTGAGCATTCGCATGGCACCCGCCGCTACAATAAAACCGGGCCCAGCAATCGGCACAATCCTCTTTTTGGTAAAGGGTGGCAGCACCAAATTCTTCTCGCAATTTATGGTTGGTTACTCCTTCGCTGACAGTTCCCATTTGAAAACCTTCGCGGCCTACAAATTGATGACAGGGATAAAGCTCGCCTTTAGGGGTAACTGCAAAATAATCAAAACCAGCGCCGCATCCGGTGAGCCTTTTCGGTAAACAAGGACCATGATCAAGGCTGATTTCAAAATGAAAAAAGGTAAAACCAGCTCCCTTTGCTTTTTTCTCCAAATAAAACTGGGCCAATTTATCATATTCCTTTTCAACTTGTTCCATATGATCCTCAATCAACCGGTAATCAGCGTCTTTGTCAACAACCGGCTCGAGTGATAATTCACGTAATCCGAGGTCATATAAATGTTTGACATCTTCAGTAAAATCCAAATTATTTGCGGTAAAGGTTCCTCGCAGGTAATAATTTTGGTTACCGCGGCTCTTCACAGTTTCAAGGATGTTGGGAACGATTTTTTGGTAAGTCCCCTTCCCCCGCATTTGGTCATTTACCACTGGGCGGCCGTCCAAGGAAAGAACCAACGCGATCTGCTCTTCATTTAAAAATTGACGGGCTTCATTATTTAAGCTTACGCCATTGGTGGTTAATGTAAAATGAATAATTTTATCAATTTTTTCAGACGCTCCTTTACCATAAGCCACTAGTTGTTTTACGACTTCCAAATTTAATAAGGGCTCGCCCCCAAAAAAATCAACCTCAAGTTGACGCCTTGAACCCGATTCTCGTAACAATAAATCAATTGCCTGACGGCCGGTATCAAAAGACATATGTTCGCGATCTCCACCAAAGGGTCCCGTCCCGGCAAAACAATATTTGCATCGCAGGTTGCAATCATGGGATGCATGTAAACACAATGCTTTTAATAAAGGTTCCTTTTTAAAAGAGGGAATTTCTTCCTTCTGTTCTTGTAAGTAACCCATTTTACGGAGTTCGTCAAGTTCCAACTGAACTTGTGTCGCAGTTTTTTCAGAAAGGGGCATCTTATTTAAATATTTAAAAACTGCTTCATCAATTTGAAAAAAAGAATTACTCGGAACGTCAAATAAAAAATACCGACCTAACGCTTTAAATGAATGCCAATTCGCCAATGAATAACAACTCCTCGTTTATAAACCAATCCTTAAAGTAACATAAAGAAAAAGCCATGAATCCATGGCTATTCTTTAAATTCAAATCATTTATTTCTTTTGCAATAATCCAACATCTTATGTCTAATAAACCAATATGTAACACTTCAAACAGAGTAGCTAAACAATCTAAAACAATCAATAAAAATTATTTCTGACAAACTTGATTGCCGACTGTGCAAGAAGTTTTGCAGGCTGACTGACAAGAATTCTTGCAAGCACCGCATCCTCCGGTTGTTACGGTTGAAGCCAGTTTGCCCTTAACAATTGTTTTAATTAACGTCATCTGTTGATACCCTCCATCCATAATATGTCTGGTGGACCTGAGGGGATTCGAACCCCTGACCTCTGCGATGCGAACGCAGCGCTCTCCCAACTGAGCCACAGGCCCATTCAATGATGCAAATCATATTATACTTCATTACCCTTGAAAAATGCAAGCAGACCCAAAATGTTCATCCCACTTTTTACAACGGTGCAATTCTTTAAGCGTCTTCGGATCTCCATCATTTTGACACTGCTCACGGCCTTTAATAAATTTTGTACAAGCACCGCAAATTTCTAAAACTTCATCATGTGTCAATTTATAGACCATTATACCCACCTCACAATATTATTATCATGTAGTGGCGGTCTTGATGTTAATTATATTATAGCATGAAGTAATAGAAATGCCAAGTGGCTGTATTTTTCATTGATAAAACCAAATACCTTATTTCCTCTTTTTCTCTTTCCGCAAAATTAAGATATTCTGATGTGTAATATTGGGCACAAAGCAAGTTTTAATTGCATACGGTTTTAAAGGGCGTTGGGTCGCTTTGTTCCACCAAATACGGATTCCTTTCCAAATAAAGCCAACTTCCTGAAGGGTTTCAGCAACTCTCACCCCAAGCGGCAAATATTCCCCTTGGTTGTAGCGATCGCCAATCATAACAACCAAATATCGATTTGGGCACAGGACACGATAAGCCTCTACTCCAAATCTTTTTATTTTCTCTAAATACTCCGAATAACTATTGCAATTTCCAAAATCAGCTTTTTCATCCGATTTCATATTAAAATGGGTCTCTCTTTTAAACCCAATCTTTTGACCTTGACATCCATATGGCGGATCGGTAATTATGGCTGAAATACTCCCATCCGGGATAGATTGCATAATTTGAAGACAATCTCCCAAAACCATTTGATTAAGATTGTCTTTTACAGTTTTTTGTTCGGACGCCTTACTTACTTCGCCGAGGATTTTCTGGTACAAATCAACCCACACCGGATTAATTTCAATTCCTGTTGCCCCTCGTCCGGCTATCATGGCTCCCAACAACGTACCCCCCACTCCGGCGAATGGATCAAGAATTAATTCACCTTGTTTGGTAAAAAACTCAATAATTTCGGCCATTAAAGCCGGCGGTTTCATTGCACCATGCATTTTCCGCAAATGATGGGTTACATCGACCGGAAAATTGGTTTCATATATGGTATTGGTCCAGTAAAGCCATTTTGACCCGCTTAAATCGTTTAAATTATTTTCCAATCTTATTCTCCAAAGTAATTTTTCTATAGTTTGACCAATTAAGAAAAAAACTTCCTTCAAAAATAACTGAAGGAAGACTTTAGTTAAAATATTTTTATGACAGCCCAAATCCTTTATTATAGAAATGAAAATTTGAAATAACTCCAATTTCGCAGAACCTACCGGGTAGCCTCCACAAATAATGGTTCAGAACCGAATATTAAATCCGATAACTGGTGTATGTTCGGCTTCATCCCAACCCAAGGTCAAATTCAAACAGTCGGTTCTATAGTTAATCTGATAAATCTGATGAATCCATAATGATTCCGTGGAATTATAAGTGCCGCTAAAGCCCAACGAATAAGGTTGACGCAGTGGGATTTCCCCACTATACATCCAATTGGAGCCAATCTTAAAATTATCCATATAATCGCCCCAATTGTCTCCGCCTTCCAACGTATATAAGCGCAGTAAACTCAAAGTAAAATATGGATGGGGATTATAATCCAGACGGTATCCTCCATAAGTTCCGCCATATTCGGTTCCGCCGTTATCATTCGAAACCTTACGGCTTAGTATTCCAAACTGCCAGCGGCCCAATGGGCTTTTCCAGTACTTGCGCGTAATCGAAAATCCCAGTTCGGTAGCATTATCATTTGCTGAAAAGCTTGTGGAACCATCGATGGTTGTTACCAACAAAGGTTTATTATAGGTTATTATATCCTGAATACCGTTTCCCTTGGAATCAGTAACAGCAGCATTGGCAATATCAAAATAGATTCCGATATAATTTGAGATTTCATCTTTCTTGGCATCCAATCCCAATTGTAAAGTTGAATAATCTTTAGAACGATATAATGTGTTCATTTGCCAATCCAAATTTTTATTAATCGAGGCCGAATGTCGATAACTAACCATTAAGCCATCATCATGACTGTATCCGAGTTGAATATTAGGAAACCAAAGGTTAGTCATATCTAGGATTTTAGATGGAAGATAAAAAACCGGCACTCCTTCTAACTGAAGAAAAATGCTGTTTAATGTCAGATAACGGCCATCATAAACCCCCTTTTTGGCTACAAATTGGTATTCCGGATGGACCCTTTCACAACGGGTCACCTTAAGGTTCTTGAAATGATATAACGCTCCTTCCAAAATCATACTATCCGCATGAACCAAAACATCACGACTCTTAGTATTCATGATCATGGAGACCGTTCCTGAAGAACCGGTGCCATTATTCAAATCATAATCTAAGGTTTCGGTCTCAAAAGTTCCGTCAATACTTGTTACCTTAACTCCACCAAGGGCCTTAACTAATCCTTGTTTATTGTAATAATTCAATTGCCTGGCTGTCATCGAGAATCCATCCGGAGATTTCATTTGAACTCCACCGGTCGCCTGCGCCTCTCCCGTATTAAGATCGTAGACCAGCCTTTCGGTCTGCAAAACAATGCCGGTTTGTGAGGTCAATTTGACGTTTCCGGTAGCATCCACCAGACCAGAATTGTGATTATACTGAATCTGATCGGCTTCGATCTCGCCGAGATCATAAGTGACTTTAACATTTTTTTCCGCAGTTGTAGTACTCGATGCCAAATCGGTTTTTACAAAACCTTCAGCAACAATATTTGCTTCCGTTACAGCGGCAAAAGCGGAATTTCCGTTTATTACAAACAGACTCAGTGAAAGAATTAATAATGTTATTCCCAAAATTAACACGAATTTATTAATTGATATTCTCCTCCGGTCATTATTTAATTGTGTAAATTCTTACCGGCTCTTTAACTTGCAAATAAAACTCTGTACCTTGTGGTATGTTTTTTTCTTTCCCTCTAACCGCAAAACCAAGTAAAATTCCACCTGGACCAAAAGCTATCATACCGGCTGCACTGGCGCCAACTGATAAACGTCGAGAATAATCCATACTTTGAGCTTTCGAACCATAAATCATAGGAATCGGGGTACCATCTAATGCTTTAATCTCAGCAAAATCCAACATCAATTTAGCATCCCGGCCCCAATTTTCAGGACGATGAACTGCTTGAAGGGTTCCCTCTCCAACCAAACCTTCTGGAAAAACCACAAAATCATCTACAAAAACGGGCTCAACAACTTCAAATTGAAATCGGGTACCCGGTTCACTTTGTGCCGAATTCAACGGATTGACCATTCGAACTTTTACTAAAGTATCTTCAGAAACTGTTACCCATTTGCCCCTGATGCTACCATCAGGAAATACCTGATTAGTTAATTTTTCCAGTCTCTTCGTCACAGGTCCTGTATAAACCGTATTAAACAACGATTTCTCAACAGCCTCTAACCGATTTTGAATCGGTCCCGGATTACTCCTTTTAAACAGGACCCATTCCAAAGCTTGGATTTTATAAAGTAAAGAAACATCATGAGGTTGGTTCACATACATTAATGAATCCAAACGATTTAGGCGCTCGACAAGCGAATCTGCAAAAATTCTTCCAGTGATGATTTCTTCCAAATAACCCAGTCTATTTAACAAACCACTATCATTATTGGACTTACCAACCATATTAATTTCCAACTTCGATAGCCACTGTAAGGGATTTCTAATGATTTCCTCTGCACTAGCGTTGATCCCGAACATAAATACCAACAAAAATAATAGACTAAAATATTTGAGCCTTGCCATGCTTCCTCCTAAAAATGCAATGCTAAGGATCCAGAAACAATTGGTTTATCAAAATCAACCAAGCGATAGGCTAGCCAGAGAGTAACCCAGTCATTATAGTTGATTCCTAATGATGTGGTCGCAAGCCATCCTGCTTGTAACTTAGAATTATTAAAAGACTGGTAAGCTGAAAAAGTCCAATAGTCATTAAGATGGTAACTGATTCCTGCATTTGCCCTAGAATTTGAAAGCCATTGAATGTTATCAACAGTTGAATCACCGCCCTGATACGAAAAATCAACACCTAATAAAGTTGTTTGGGGGGGCACTGCTGCCGGATGTTGAACATTAAGTTGCATGGGCTGCAAATTGGTACCTACAATGGCATCCAAATCAATAGGAACTGTTAAATTAATATTGCTCCCAGCCACCCCTATGGAGTTCACAAACGGTAAATTCAGACTGGTGTTTAAACTATTCTTATCATTAAAATTTTCCGTATAAACCAATAAATCTCCTATTTTTAAGCCTTGGTCTAAATTACCAACAAAAGCTTTTGTTTTAAGATCCGTATCCTGAGGTAAATAACCGTTTAAAGGCAAGATACCATTGACTGACCACAGGCTATCAACCCATTGAATCTGGTTAATCTCATCTAGTAACGGCAAAACCTCGTTATTTACATCTAGAATTTCATTGGTGCTTCTATCTGAAGAATTTGATTTCCATTCAATTGGGAATAAATAATATCCGGTAACGTTTTGCTTATTATTCACCGGTAAATACCCTTTTATGACTAACAAGGGTTTTTTACTCGAGGGCTGATAAAAAACGTTAAAACTGGATTCATCACCGTTTAAAATAAAAGCATAATTTGAACGAACATATTCTAACGGAATGAAAATAAATGTTTTCTTTCGTAACTTACTGAAATATTGGCCGAAATAATAATAGGGTTGTTGGATTGCAGTCTTCGTTTTGGAAATTATATTATCCAGGTCTTGGTATTCACCGACTTCAGAACTAATTTTTGATAAATTGGGATGAACTTGATCAATATCGGTTATTTGAACGCCGAGATCGGTTAATTCCATTTGAAACTCAGCGATTAGTTTTCGTAAAATTTCAACTTCACTATCGGGTAAATTTGGGGCAGCAGATTGACTTGTGATAAAACCTTTTATGTAATAAGCAATTTCAAAACGGGAGAGTTGATTTCCGGAATTAACCCAATCTGCCGGATAATCAGCAATGAATCCTTTTTGTTTTAGAAAACCCATGGCTTGATATATCCATGGTTCAAGCGTAGCCTTATACAGAGTCCCTTCGGCATATCCCGCTCCCATCATCATCATCGTAATGAGAATAATACTTATGCTTTTTTTGAAGCCGCCAATCAACATGATCACTTCCTAAAAGCTTTCCTCTACTTAACTGGGTTTACTTGTTAATGCACTCCTCATACTTCTTTAATAGATTTAAAAGGTTATTCCTCTCCGCTCGGTATCGGATTATTCTCTAAATATCGTTCTGCTAAAATGACCGCCACATAATCATCAAAAGGCTGTTTGGGAATTCTTAAACCAATAGGAATGATGCTGGCTAAACCCTTGGTGTTCTCTTTCAAATATCGATAGCGTCCCTCTAAGGTTGACTTATCTTCATTTACTGTGATAATGGGTTTCCTAAAAGACACTAAACATTGCTGAATAGACCGACTATTGGTGCGATCACCGACAATAATTTGGTCCACTCCAAACTCTTTATCCAAGGCTTCAACCGTTTCTTTCAATCTTTCTATTGGAATGACCTCTTTCGTTAAAACCTGCACTTTATCATTGACAACGGCTATTCCACATTTTTTACTACCTGGATCTATAGCCAACAAATTAATTGAAATACAGAACCCTCCTCCTAAAAACCAAATAAAAATTATAAGTTTAGAGGTTCAAACTAGATTTTAAATTTATTTCATATTGGCTTGACTTCAAATCTTACCTTAAAATCATCGATCCGATAGGTATCATTGGCAGCTACCAAACATACCTCATATTGACCCGGTTTCTTCTCACGAATCAAACTAATCGTTCTGGCAATTTCTGACATTGAAATAATGTTGCGTAAGTTCTGGCCTTCAGTAATAATACCGCTATCAATAGCTTTGTTATTGGCAACAATCAACAAACTAAGCAAATGGTCCCGTAATTCCGTCTCGGGTGCATTATTTTCAACCACCAATGAGGCGATGACTTGATCGGTTTTATAAATCATTCGATTCGGATAGCATTCTAATGATACTGTTAAGGGCTCCCCGGCCACCGAATTTTTATCAACAACCACTCTTAACACAGCTTTATCTTTAATTTGGCCGAGCTCTGTACAAACTTGAGCTACTTTTTGAGGCGCAACCCGTACTGCATAATCGCTTTTCCCGGGGATTTGGGCACCCCGTTTCAGAGCTACTTCGTTAACCTCTTTCAATAATGGCTCCACCAATGAGGTAAATATTTGACTGTTTGGAATACCTGGGTTAATAATTTTGGCATCCACAATCTCTCCTACATAAAAAATCATTGGTTTATCGGCAATATTTTTATTACGATCCTGTAAGCTTTGCAACCAGCCTTCCAAATTTTGAATTTGCTGACTAAGCCTTGTCTCCTGCAAAGTCAAATTCGTTATCTGATTTTTTAAATCATCGTTAATGTGAGTTAGATTAGCAAGCCGGTCCCGGGCTAAACTTAAGTTCTCTTGGGTACTGGCCAAGTTGCTTGATACCTTTGTATATTGAGAGCGGGTTTCTTGCAGCTGTTTTTCTACTTTCTGCTGCTGGGAAACTGCAATTAACAGATTATGGTGAAGTAGATCGTATTTTTTTTCTTTATTTGTAATTTCAATGGTTAATTGAACGACTTTTGACGTAGTGGTTTTTAATTCATGTTCAATACTTTGCAAACGAAAAATTGCGGTACGAGCGTATTCTGACATGACCGTCAAGATGAGTAAGGTTAATCCGGCAATGAAAAAGCCTGTGAATACAGTGATAATCATTGAAGTGTATTTAGGACGGAGGCCAAAAAGGCTTAGGCGTTTTTTGCCGACCTTCATACCGACCCGATCTCCTAAAAGGGCAATAAGGCCACCGAAAATAACCACCGATAAAATGATGATGAATCCATACATTTCAGCGCCTCACCCCGTCCTAGCTTTTCACTGTACAAAACACATAAATCCCGTATCCGGCTAAAGCAATGTTAGGTAGCCATGCCCCTAAAAATACAGGGACTGAACCAACTCTGGCGAAATAATCTCCAACGCCCATTAATACATACCAAATTAAAATATAAATGATACAAAGTCCAAATCCAGCGGCTTTACTTCGGCGTTGCGGTCTTAATGCCAAAGGGGTTCCCAAAATGGCAAAGACCAGACTCGCAAATGGAATCGCTAATTTGTTATTCAGTTCTACCAACAGCCGCTGGCGTTCAATACCGGTGGTAAATTTATTAATATAATGCTTTAATTCTGAAATACTTTGCGATTCAGGATCGATATTCGTTTGTTCAATTTCTTTTGGAGTGATGCTGAGTTCATAATGCACCCGCCCTTTATCAACAGTAATTGGGAATAGGCTATTTGTTGTATATTGATAAATCTGGGCTTTTGTAAAATACCAACCCGTACCGTTCCAATACATTGCTGCCGCTGAAATTGTGCGGCGTAACTGGCCTTCTTTCATTTCCTGAATCAACACATTGTGCAATTCTTTATCTTTGGTCTCATAGGCATCGGCATATATCAGCTTTCGAACATCATTATCTTGAAAGGCTTTATAAAACTGATAGATTGTCCCTGAGGCTTCCTTTGTCATTGCTTCGATCTTTAATCGATCATAGGCCTGAAGTGAAGCAGGGACGACATATTCATTTAGCAAAACTCCACAAATACTAACCACTAGACCAATCACTACTATTGGAACGGCTATCCGCCTATAACTTAAGCCGCCAGCCCGCATTGCAATAGTTTCACTATGACCGGTCAAGGCGCCTAGGCCTAATAAAATTCCTAATAAAACAGAGATTGAAGCCCCAATAGTCAAATTTTGAGGTATTGTTAAAGCTAATAATTCCAGAGTAAAGCGGAGCGAAAGATGAAGTTTTTCGGCTGCCCGCATTAAATTGAGCATTTGGACGCCTAATAATACGCTGGTAAAAGTAAAAATACCCCCAAGAAGCGGCGCCGCAACTGCTTTAATGATATATCTCGTCAATATTTTCATTCAAAATGGGCCCCCCGTTACATACTGAAGTGTTCACCAAGGTAAAACCGTCTAGCATTTTCATCGTTGGCAATATCAGCAGAACTTCCGGAAACCAATATTTCGCCGGCGTGCATAATATATGCCCTATCAGTTATTGCCAACGTTTCACGAACACTGTGGTCGGTAATTAAAATGCCCATTCCTTTTGCTCGCAGTTCACTAATAATACTTTGGATATCAGCAATGGCAATGGGGTCGATCCCTGTAAAAGGTTCATCCAGCAAAATAAACTTCGGATCCATCGCCAGAGCCCTGGCAATCTCCACCCGGCGGCGCTCCCCTCCCGATAGCATATAACCATAACTTTTCCGGAGATGACTGACACGAAATTCTTCCATCAATTGTTCACAACGGGTTTTCCGAAAGGCGAGGGGCAAATCGGTTAATTCTAAAATAGCCATGATATTGTCGCTTACTGTTAATTTCCGAAAAACCGATGCTTCTTGAGCCAGATAACTCACACCATATTTAGACCGCACATGCATAGCCATTGCGGTTACATCATGGTCATAAATATAAATGGATCCTGAATCACAGCGTTCCAAACCGACAATCATATAAAAAGTAGTTGTCTTCCCTGCTCCATTGGGCCCGAGTAACCCAACCACTTCACCGGGATTGACTACCAAATCTACACCATTTACGACTCTGCGATGTTGATACTCTTTAATCAATCCTTGCACTTGAATCGACATAATAAACCCCCATTACTTGGTTCCATTAATAATTTTGGTCTTAACAATACCGCTGGCCAAAACTTGATGGGTATCAAAAGAATAGGTAATCTCTGGCGCCGTCATTTCGTTCTGATCACGAATTAAAACCGCATCTCCTCTAATAACTCCCTTATTAGCGGGCCGATCAAGTATCAGCTTATTGCCGCGAATTATATTTGTAGGATTAACGGCTTCCACCGGTCCATAGACAGTAAATAAACCCTTTCCCAGCTCGCCCTCTGCTTGACTTCCTTTAATAACCCAGTCGAGATACTTGATAACCACTTGGCCGGAAAGCTTCATGAATTCAGCCGGCCTATCCCATTTTAAACTATTACAAGTGGCCGAAGTGCTCTCATCATAGAGAAAAACAACGTTTTTATTAGCCACCAGATAATTGCGATTTAAATTCATTTCCAGCTCAACCGATTTTAAAATTCTCGGTATTGATGATTTTTTGTTCGTTTTACTATCTTTATCAACCGATTCATTGTTTGTGGCTACTAAATCTTTCCATCGTGCCTCCACTAAGTGGGATACAGTACCGTGGTATTTCATCACGTTTTTAGCTAAATCAAACTCGCCGCCATGAGGTGCCTTGATTTCCAATTGTCCGGCAGCTAAACTTATACCAAAATATAAAAATAAAGCGACAATGAACAGAGCACTCCAAATTTTTCGTTTCATTGATTTGTCCTCTGATAAGACACTTTCGTCTGTCCGTTAAAGACTGCATGATCAATTCCTAGATTTGCCACAACTTCTTCGGTTGTAATGATTGCCTCGGAAGTTTCCAATACCGCATTTTTTTGAGCAGTCACTTTATTCGCCAAAGTTTCCCAAATAAGCCGATCCGCAGTAAGTTTTTTACTGCCATCTGTCGCTTTCAAAATCACATTTCCGGTAATTTCTAACTTGCGGGTTTTTAAGTAAACCGCCCCTTCTTTACCGGACATTTGATAAAGAGGTGCTTTATTGATAAAATAAATCCCTTCAACCTGATCTAATTTATCTACATCCCCAGTAGTCATTCTAACTTTGTGAATACGCAACTCCCAATAGGTATTTTGGGTAGAACCGGGAACAGTCATTGTAACTCCTTCGGCCTCATCCATCCCCACCGGATTGTCATCTGCAACATTCTTGGCAGTTTGGGGATGCATCCAAAATTTTTGCGCCCAAAGGCCGATTGCAATCATCAAACATAGAGATACAATGATTAAAACAATCAGTCTGATACGTTTCTTCAGCATTCAGTCTTTCCCTTTTCCCGAATAAATTTCCACATTCATCTTAACGTTAAATATTTATCAAAGTTTCGCTACCAACTATCGAATTCCTGCTGCAGGAAATGAATCGCTCGGTGTAAAATTAACCCTTTGGGTTATTCTTTTACCATTGTAGTAAACGAGGCTTTCACAACAAACTTAAAAAGTACAAGATATGATTTTTATTTGATGTTCTGCTGCCAGTGCCAAAACAGCGGCTTTTTCCACAAAAAAGGTTTTTCCCGCTTCAATGGCCAAAATTTTTGATTGCGCTTTAATCATGGATTCTATGGTGTTTTTACCGATCGTTGGAACGTCAAACCTTAAATCTTGTTTTGGTTTACTCACCTTAACCACAACCGAACCCGCTCCCCCTAAAGTTCCCCCTCTTATGATAGCTTGATCAGTACCTTCAATAGCCTCTACAGCCAATACAACTCCATTCTTAACAATAACACTCTGACCAATGTCCAAACCGCCCATTACTTTCGCTGTCTTAAATCCAAGTTCAACATCTGACATTTCATTTTCTGTGACGGCTCCTAATATAGTCCCGGGCCTAACCAACAAATGTTGTAAATAATCAGTTTGTTTTAAAACAGTTATACCGTTTTTTTCTAATTCATGGACTACTGCGAGCAAGATGGCATCATCATTTTTTTGCGGCAAACTCGCCAATAAACGCTGACTCATTTCATCTAGCCCGTCGCTAAAAATGGCTTCTTTGCCAACTTTACCGGCGAAAATCAGTTCCCGAACATCTTCTTTTTTCAAAGCCTCAATAACAGCGCCTAGCTTTCCCAAACCGTATTCTTGATAAAAATCCGCCTTCTCACGGATTTCAGGCCGGCATTCCCCTTTAATACCGATTACAATAGCCTTTTTACCCTGGGATTTGATTTCGGATAAAACTTCAACGGGAAGAACCCCCCGGCCCGCCACTAGTCCTACTTTTAATTCGGATTGCAAAATAGACTCCTCCTTTGTAATCTTTGATGAACTAAAAGAGCTGTCTTAAAGACTTGCTACGGAAAAGTATACCTTGCGTAAACTCACCGTGTATCAAGTACTTTCAGACAGCCTCTTCAAAGTCGCACACTGATAGGGAAAACTGAAGATTACCGTTGAATACCACGTTCGGAATTCCGTAAAAAGCGAATAAAATGATCAATCTCAGGAGTTCCTCCTAGTTCTTGATCCATTTGTTCGATTGCTTGGTTTATTGGCAAGTTAGAGCGATACAAAATTCGATAAGCTCTCTTTATCTCTTCGCGAACCTCGGCATCGATTCCGTTCCGTCTTAAACCTACTACATTAATGCCGCATGCCTTAGCAGGATTACCATCAACCAATACAAACGGAGGAATGTCCTTATTCACCTTAGTTAAAAAACCTACCATCACCATTTTGCCAACCTTGCAAAATTGGTGGACCCCGCTTAACGGACTAATAATAGCTCGATCTTCAATGGTAACGTGTCCGGCACAACCTGCCCATTGTCCAAGAATAACATTGTTGCCAAATTGGCAGTCATGGGCTACATGAGAACAGGCTTCGAATAAATTGTTATTACCGATTCTCGTTTCGCCGCCACCGCCTTCGGTTCCTCTGCTTATCGTAACATTTTCCCGAAAGATATTGTTATCTCCAATAAAGAGAAAACTCTTTTCACCTTTAAATTTTAAATCTTGTGGTTCACAGCCAATGGTCGCACCATGATAAAAGTGGTTTCCTTCTCCAATGGTCGTCCAACCCTCAATTGAAACTTGCGGACCGATTATGCAATTATCTCCAATTTCGACATTCTCGCCTATCACTGCATAAGGACCAATCTCAACATTATTGCCAATTTTGGCATTAGGATGGACGATAGCTGTCTCATGAATATTTCGTATATTGATTACCTTGGACTCCACTAGTTTCATGTTTTTTTGACCTCCTGTCTGAATAAGCAAAATAAGTTTGATAAATGTTGCTTTATGTAACTTTAATATCGGCTATTTTCAAGAAAATTGGACAGACATATGGGGCCAAATTGAGCCAAAAAATGAAACTATCATCAAATATCTTTCTCTTTCATGCTAGATTGCCTAATATTTCAAAAAATTATTCACCAAGGATAAACATTAACTCTGCTTCAGCTGCAACTTGATTATCAACCTTTGAGACCGCTTTAACTTTACCTACGCTACCCTTTACCCGAATAACATCAACCTCTATAATAAGCTGATCTCCAGGCACAACTGTTCTACGAAAACGGGCATTATCGATTCCGGTAAAATAGGGTATTTTCCCTTTGTGTTCTTCTTTGGATAACATCATGATACCTGCAGCTTGAGCCATCGATTCAATAACCAGAACACCCGGCATTACCGGTTTGGCAGGAAAATGGCCGTTAAAAAACTCCTCATTTGCGGTAACATTTTTTAAGGCGACAATCCTTTGATTTGGAATAAGTTCCAAGACTCGATCCACTAATAAAAAAGGGTACCTATGGGGTAACAGAGTTTTTATTTCATTGATTTCAATCATTGTGAGCCTCCTTGAACTTTAGCATATTGTCGTCCAGTGGTTCTATTTTGCTAGCAATTTTTCTTGCCAATTCAATATCAAGGGCGTGACCGGATCTTATTGCCACAATATGCCCGACCAGCGGACCAAGCAAATAAAGATCGCCGATTAAATCGAGTATTTTGTGGCGAACAATTTCTTCGGGGTAACGCAATTCGTTTTGATAACGATCATTATCTACGACAATTACAGAATCGAAAGCATCACTGAGTGCTAAACCTTGACTACGTAAATAATTGATTTCGTTCATAAAGGCAATCGTCCGCGCCGGTGCTATTTCTGAAACGAAAGTATCATCCTTTAAAGAATAGTGATAATATTGAGTTCCAGTAACTTTATGATCAGATGTAAAGGTGAAACTAATTTGAAAATCTTCTGCCGGTAAAGCGATTAGGGTCGATTTTAAAGGTTCACCTTGTTTGTAAACTGTTCCTTCCACCCAAAACGGTTCCCGAATATAAGTGTAATGCCGGGGCTCACTCTGTGCCACTATCCCCGCCTTTAAAATCTGTTCACAGAAAAAGCGGCCACTGCAGTCGCCGCGGGGCAACTCTTCTTTATCGATTTCAACCAAGGCATTATCGATTCCCAGCCCATGAAAGGCTGCCATCAAATGTTCGATTGTCGAGATACGCCAACCATCTTTACCGATAGAAACACATTTTTTGGTATCAATGACCGAATGAATGTTGGCTTTAATCTTCGGTTTACCGGGCAAATCAAACCTGCTAAAATAAATACCGGTATTAGCCGGTTGGGGAAGAATGCACATCTTGGCCATAGCACCAGTGTGAAGCCCCTGCCCACATATTTCTATTTCAGCAGCTATGGTCTGTTGGGGTTTCATCAAATTCCTCCATCGTGAAATTGGTTGTCCAAGAAAACCCTAAATTAATTCATCCGTGAATTTAATTCATTCATGAATTTAAATTGAATGAAAAGTCACAGATTCAGAATATGAAACAACTTATAAATTATAAGCCAGCATCAAATATATGTCAACCCTACTTAGCGTTTTAACAAATTATGATACTTTTTCCCAATCTCTGAGCAAGGTGTTGTAAGCACCTTTTCCGGCAATCCTTCTTCAACGATTCTCCCTTGATCCATAAAAACGATCCTATCTGCTGCCCTCCTGGCAAAAAATAACTCATGGGTAACAATAACCATCGTTGTTTTACCTTCCTGTACCAATTCTTCCATAACATCAATCACTTCACCCACTAAGATTGGGTCCAGTGATGCAGTGGGTTCATCCCAAAGCATAATTTCTGGCTCCAGTGCTAAAGCCCGGGCAATTCCGACTCGCTGCTGTTCCCCTCCGCTCAATTCGCACGGACGGTCGTTCAATTTATCCCCAAGACCAACTTTGGAAAGAGCAACCTCTGCCCGGAAATTGGCCTCCTCTACATCAGTATTTTGTAAACGTAAAGCAAACGCCACATTGTCGAGAGTCGTTAACCTTCCAATTAAATTGAAATGTTGAAACACAAAGCCGATTTTTTGGCGGACTTTTAATAATTGCGGAAAAGGGAGTGAAGTGATTTCTTCGCCACTCAAACGGACAACTCCCGTATCAGGTTCAGTTAACCGGTTAATACACCGTATCAGGGTTGATTTACCGCAGCCACTAGGCCCCATGATAACGACTGTTTCAGCCTTTTTTACTTCCAGGTCAACCCCATTAAGAGCCCGTTTATGACCATAACTTTTCGTCAATCCGGATATTGTTAACATGGAATGCATCCTTCTCTAAATTAATATCAAGTGATTGTCGGCTGTTGGCTGTTGGCTGTTGGCTGTTAACCGTTAGCTGTAGGCCAATAGCCGTCAGCCGGTAGCTACTTCACTTCATCACCATTTTCCACCGGTTCAAAAACTGCAAGACCCCGGGACGTCCTGCCGGGATTACAATTTCACGCATAATCGTCTTAAAAGGTAAACCCAAAGACAATCCGGCCATCACCTCATCTTTACAGATGGGATTGATTTTCTCAGCAATCAATGAGATTAAAGTACCAAGTATTCCTCCGATAAGAGCAATAATCCAAAAGTTAAGATAGGGAATCCTCGCCCCTGATAATAAGAAGGTCGTACTTAACCAAATACCCCCTATAATTACTGAGTATATATTTGCGGGTGACATTACCTTTAACAATAATGGATAAGCTCTTCTCAGTCCAGGAACTGATATTGATATCTTTTTGGGCAAGATTGAAAACTGATTCATTTTAAGCATTGAAATAATTAATGATTGATCCAAGATAAACGTCAATACCCATAGAATCATAATGACCAATGCCGCAATCGTCGAACGCACTTCAGCTAAAATCTTAAAAAGTTCGCCCCGAATATCGGGCTGAATCGTTCCGACAGGTAAAGAATAAACGGTTGTGTTATCGCTTTGAAGAACATTATTAACAACGGCATTGGCCATGGATTGATCTACATTCGCATTGGTGAAAACCTGTAATGTTTGACCGGACTTTGAACTGCCTCCGGCATATTGATCAATTAAATTAACAGAATGGCCAATCTCTTCGTCCATCAATCTCGGTAATGACTCTTTCGCTTTTTCCAATTCCGCGATTAGCGCTGATAAATCGATTTTATCGGAACCAAACAAATGATCGGAGATGATATTTAACCCCGACTTAACGGTAACCATGTCAAATGAAGTCAGCCGAGCGAGTACCAAATCGGTTGAACGAATAAGCCGCATTAAATCACGGTAATTCTTACTACCCGGCGTAAAAGTCGCTCCGAAATTATTAGCCTGCGACGCAAATTCTTTGGCCTTATTCCGCCAAGATAACAAGACTGAGACCAAAGGATTAAAACGGTTGACAAAGTCATCTAATCGATGAATACGAGTCCGTAAAGCCGATTGTACTACTCCAAGCTGGGAGTCGAGTAAATGCATCTTTTCAGCAATACCACCGGTTTGACCTACGGCGTTTTGAAGCAGCGAACTTCCTCCCGCTATCAGTTGAATATTCTCTATACCGACCAGTGCCTGGTTAAAACGATCTTCCAAAATTTGGACCCTACCAAAAGTTTTAGCCAGGTAATCTAGATCATCACCTATGCCATCCACCAAAGCCGCCATTTTAATCAGGTTTTCCCGATTCGCTTTTCCGGATAAACCGTTAATGCTTGAAGAAACATCGGCTAATGCTCCTCTTACTTCTGTAAGTTTTCGATAAGTTTTCTCAATTCCGCTTACAGTTAAACCTGCTCCTCCGGTGGAGTTATTGAAATCATTGATTGCCGAATTAATTTTGGTTAAAAGGTTAACTCCTTGATCCATGGCATAAACAATTTGACTTTTGCGATCGGAAACCTCAATCGAAGCGGCTGGTAATCCTACCTTATCGCCTGGAAGCAGTTTAAAGGCATTATTATCTTTTAAAAATCCAGCATCTCCTTGAATAATAAGGCCGCGAATGCCTGAGGCATTTTTGGAATTCACCTTAACTACCACTTCAAGTGGTTGCAATAAATTACCGGTCTTAATATTCTCGGCATTTTGGCCGTTCAACACTAATAAATCTCCCACTTCGATTTGGCTACCTGAGTAGGGAGTGATTTTTACTTCAGAGGTATAGGCAAGTAAAAATCGTTTAACCTCTAACAAAGTATCCATCATGTATTTCGTATCATCGCTACCGCTTGCCAAAGTAATATCCTGGGCATTACGGACTCCGTTAACTCCAAGCAAGGATTGAGAAACTTTTTTGCCCATCGCAAGTAACTCTTGAGGTTTATAAGACGAGCCCAGTCGAACTTCAAAAATCTGATAGCGATGTAATATCTGTTTTACTTGATCGGAAACCGCTTTACTGTCATGAATATCGTTCATAATAACCCCAATACTATTTCCATCCTTATAGGTAAACCGAACCCCGGGGATTCTCTCAATCTCACTTGAGAGCCGATTAAATATTCCACTAGGAACACTGGCAACATTAAGCTTTGGTTCGGTCATCACCGAATAACCGCCATTTCCGGGTAGATTATCGAAATAATAGCCAAGGCTGTTATAAACCTCTTTGGTTTTATACCGGGACGGTAACGTTAAAAAAAAGGAGGCCTTGCCAACAATACTGATACCGGCTTTCAATTTCGCCCCGGGAAAATGTTCAGCGATTGTCTCCCGGATCTGCCGAACCATGGCCCCTTTTAACTCTACTTTTGTTTGAAATAGCAAATCATACTCACCGAAATCACCCATAATTCCGGTGACGGCCTGGGCAAAATATTTATCAGTGGCCATTGCAAATACAATTGCAAACAAGCTTGATCCAATAATACTGACCAAGAGCAACAGCACAATATCTTTTGTAAAAGCATCTTTCTTCAGCCAAGATAACATATGACTCCCCCATCAGCTGGATTATAACATAATAAACGAACAAAACCATGATAAATTTCGCTTTGAGCTGGGAAAATGTTTGGAAATACCGGTAAATTGAGGACATCATTTTCTTAGACAAACCCAATTTATATATAGTATACTGAGAAAATAAACATCGATTGAAGAACCGGAGGAGGAAAAAAGGTTGGATTATCAACATTTTCATTGCCTTATAGAAAATGGTGAATCAAATAGTTGCATTTTTATGATAAAAAGCAAGGCCTTTAGCGGATCAATATCGGACGATGCGGAACTCGCTAAGTACATTATTGCTTTAGCCAACAATCAAACAGTGATCAATTATATAATTATCGGTATCTCAAGTGAAGGTGAATTTCAATCCGTCACCAATCGTAATTTAACAGATGAAAATCTTCAAGTATTTTGTAAAGATAACATTTTCCCAAATCCTACAGTTTCTCTTAAACGATATGTCTGGGAGGAAGCAGACGATGAGCTTCTTAAGGATAAAACTTTCGTGGTGATTCAAGTTGAATCACAAGCCCGACAATGTTTTAGGTTCAATCAGGAGTTTTATAATCCCTCCAAGAACTATTATTTTAAAAAAGGCGAAGTATGGGTCCGTCATAACAAAGACACTGATTTTGCTTCCCCGGAAGAGATTCGAAAACTATTTGAAAAAAAGCGTATTGAATCCAAGAGTCATCAAATTAACTATCTGAGTTTCCCCTGCTCGACCATTCTACCCTATATCCTGGACGAGCTTGAAGAAATGGCTGGTGAAGTAGGAGGAAAAGTATACAGTGAGATTGATCCGTTTATTGTCAGAGGAGGTCCTTCACTCTTTTATCATGTTATGATACCCGTTAATGGCAAACCTTTGTTGTTGCGGATTGTCCCGGTTGAAAAATGCACAGAAAAGGGGCAAATTGCAGCCTTGCACAATATTCACCTTACTTTTGAGCATGGAATCTTGCTAGTTTCACTTGGAAATGTGGCAGAAACAGCAGTAGATAATTCTGATATTAAATTGAAAGAATCATGGGGCTGGTTTTGTACTCACCCTTATATGCATGCGGGTTTACAGGAACGTAGCCTGAATATTCCTTTGTCGGACGAATTAAAGCCTATTGTCGGAGAGCCTTCTTCACTATGTTTTGTTTTTCCTAATATCACGAATAACAAAATTTTATCCCTTTGTTGGAATAAGTTAATGTCAGCCCTACAAACACAGGACGATCTCATTCAGACAATTATAAACAACCGTGATCGAATAAACGTCATTGCCACATCCTATTTGCAAGAAGGTTGTCCAATACCAACCAACAAAACCTTCAAGCCAAAAAATTTATTAGGCAATGAAATTTGGGCACCTGAAAAATATGGAGACCTTCTCCTTAACCGCAGGCCAGAGATTTGTAATGCCCTCCAGTATCTGGTCGAAAAGATGATAGATTAAATAAAAATTGTTTTAGTACAACTCGCCCCTACGTTCCCGCACTAGAACACAGGGGTGAATTGTTTTAGGCATTATGATTGATCGATTAACGGAATTAATTTTCAATTATTGATTGCGATGAATAAATATCCCAATATTTGCTAGTAACAAACAGAACGGGTCGCAACTCTTTTAAATTACTTTCCTGGGAATCAACAATTTTTGTCCTACTGCGATATTATCGGGATTTGTAATCGAATTTGCTTTTATAACTGTCTCCATTGTTGTTTGATAGCGGCGGGCAATTTTCCAAAGTGTATCATCTACCTGGACTACATAGAACAGCATGCTGGGTCGGGTCGATTCATCCACCGGAACAACAGCAGCGCAATCCTGCATAACAAAGACCACCCGAGGAGTCCTGGCTAATATTGTTACTTTAAAGACACCGGTTATTCTCAACCTGCGTTCGTCAATGGCCTCGGCCCGTAGAGAATTGACCCTGATATCGGAGCGCAATATGGTTCCTGGTTGTAAAGTGGGAAAATCGATTATTCCACTAATCGGGATGCTATTTTCAGCGTTCTTTTCGAAATGAACAATCTGAATGCCTGAACCTGCAGCCCCATCCGATATATAGATCAGTTGCAAGTTAAGAGAACCTTCAACCAAAGCTTTACCATCAGCCGCTTCAACCATTACATTGTCAGGGGTTCCCATACATGTCAAAATTCTTTCGACTCCTGCAAATCCACCCGGTAATTCGATATCTTGTTCCAAGGTTATTTCTCCACTTTCATTCCCATTATACTCCTCAATA
Source organism: Bacillota bacterium (assembly GCA_023415375.1). Taxonomy (GTDB): domain Bacteria; phylum Bacillota; class UBA4882; order UBA8346; family UBA8346; genus UBA8346. The sequence goes on along the minus strand of JAEZKW010000329.1, from coordinate 2,837 downwards.
TTAAGTGGATATTTTTGACAATCCAAGATTTCTCCTTCATCAGGAACCGCCTCAACCACTAATTCCTTCTGGTATATCCTGGAGACTCCTACTTCCAAATCCAAATCCATTAAACATTGCAATTCGTGAGATGTCCGTGGATCGATAAAAACATTGCGGGTTGTGACTCTAGGCAATACCAAAAGTTCTTCATGGGTCCCTTCATCTAAATCCAAGTAGGTTTCAAAAGGAATTCCTAATCCTGCCTGACTATCCCATTCATTCGTGAAAATTTCAGTAGGATTACCTTCATCATCGCCACCGACATAAATTAGATTTACATCAATCAATCCTCTTACAAACAAGCGGCCCCGGGTTAATTCCTGACTTACATTAACTGGAAACGCAGAGACTTTTAAAATCCTTGCAACTCCAGGTTTAACTGCCGGAAGCAATAAATTGGAATGAATGGGTATCGTTACTTTTTTGGGTGAGATGAGTTCTTCAACAGTTAATCGTTCTTTAGCCAAATTTAGCCTCTTTAAGGTTTCTGAGCTAATATCACTGACAAATTCCATCGAACCGTGGGAATTTGAGAGCACAGCAATTTCTAATATTCCTTTGAAACCAACCTGGGAGGCGTTCGCTTTTTCAAAAACCCCATGGACCGGTTTTACCTCAACCAGAACAATCATACCTGGCTGAACACGTGCCACATCAATACGTTCCTCATAACTGATTCCGGCTTCTCCATACCAACTGGCCCCGTACTCCTGAGGCAAACTCCTTTCCTCAAGCTCTCCGTTTTCTGCTTCAAACCCTTCACCTGTCCTATGCCTTTTAGAGTGCTTCTCTGGTAACTCAGCTAAAAAAAGCAGCCCAGGGTATAATTTGCCGCTAACCACTATAAAATCTTCATGAACTGCTACCGAAGCCGGACCTATCTGAAAGTCACCGCCAATGATCGTTCCGAGCTTAGGCAAACTTTCGGGTAATTGTAATTTGGCCTCGACCGAGGTTTGCCAGTTTAAATCTCCCAAAAAAACAGGATATTTTAATTGATCATATTGACATGTAATCGCCATTTTGGTATCTCCCCTTTCTTATACACAATACGCCTTAATTGAAAACAATATGACATTTCATCGATTATGATTCGTGCTTTAAATCACCGCCTTCCAGCCCTCCATGGGGAAGGAGATAAAACCATTAACAATGAATAATGAACCGCGCATGATCGAAAGTTTTAGGTTCTTGGTCACTATTTAATTTATATGTGGTCAATTCTGAAATATGCGGGATTAATATGGAGAAGTTGTTTTCCAAAAATATCTTTAAACCAGAGAAGATATTTGATTCTTAAAAGGGTTTTATGGGAACAATGTCAAATATTCCATTATCGCCTGGAGATTACCTCAACCAAGATATCAATACAACCAAGGATATTTGCACAATCAATTAAAAGGAATGGAAAAAATGGATATAACCTGGGTTTATGCGTTAGTCAGTGTAATTGTGGTCAGCGCTATTTCGTTGATTGCAGCGTTTTTCTTAACAGTTGGTGAAGAAATAATACGTAAGCTTTTACTTTTTATGGTGAGTTTTGCGGCAGGCGCTCTCTTTGGGGATGCCTTTATCCATTTGCTGCCGGAGTCATTCGAAAAGTTAGGCCACGGTCTGAATACATCACTTTTAGTTTTAGCCGGAATCATGTTCTTTTTTATTCTTGAAAAATTTATCCATTGGCGCCATTGCCATAACATGAATTTTGAGGAACACACCCATCCCATGGTCTTGGTAAACCTTATCGGGGATGGTGTCCATAATCTGATTGACGGCATGTTGATTGCGGCCAGTTACTCCGTAAGCTTATCACTTGGTATTACAACCACATTAGCAGTGGTCTTGCATGAAATACCCCACGAGATCGGTAATTTTGGTGTACTGGTTCACGGTGGGTTATCGGTAAAAAAAGCCTTATTATACAATTTCGTTACCGCACTTACCGCCATCCTCGGCGCAATTGTGGCATTAGCACTAGGACCCGTTATCAAGGGTTTCACCTTAACTCTTTTGCCGATAACTGCCGGCGGCTTTATTTATATCGCCGGTTCCGACCTCATTCCAGAACTCAAACATGACATGGAAATATCCCACTCTATATACCAATTTGGTTCCTTAATTTTAGGTATTGCGGTCATGTCTCTTCTTATTTTATTAGAATCCTAACTGCATCTGAAAGTGAAGAATATAAGACAATAAAAAAGGACCATGGCCTTAGCCATGATCCTTTTTTATTTCTTAAAGGCTTGCAATTAAACTAAACAAATAATCCTGAGCATATTCTTGATAAGCTAAACAGAAGAGGAGAATTAAAATGCCCCCGATTAAGTTTAGATGCTCCCGATTATGGATATAGCATTTCCAGCTGAATTTGTTTGTATCTCTGATTAACAATTTGGTAGGGTTCGGTATAAATAAATTTGTGGTTTTTTGATACTCTTTATACTGTTCCCCAAATTTGCTAATTAAAAATTCTTCTTCTAATTTCATTTTTTTATAGTAGACAATTAAAAATACCGGTATATATACAACAACCAGCCACCAAACATTAACAAAGAAAGCAAAACCCAATCCGCAGATAAAATTCCCCAAATATAAGGGGTGGCGTATCAGCTTATAGGGACCGGACGCTGTAACTTCCTGACTTTTATGAATATAGCCTGATGCCCAAAGTCTGATTAGAAGACCGAATGCCACTACGATTAAGGCGTAATAATTAAAATCTTTGGCAAAAATTATAAAGAAGACCCCCAATACTCCCCCGACCCATTTGCGAAATCTGTTATAATCCATTT
>JAEZKW010000320.1 GCA_023415375.1 Bacillota bacterium | reverse complement strand
TTACTACGCTGATCGTTTCAGCCGGGAACTGGGTGGGGGGAAGGTCTATATTAAACGGGAAGATTTGAACCACACCGGGGCTCATAAAATAAATAACACTTTGGGCCAGATTTTGCTCGCCCAAAGGATGGGCAAAAAAAGGGTTATCGCTGAAACCGGTGCCGGTCAGCATGGAGTCGCCACGGCAACTGTGGCGGCTAAATTTGGAATGGAATGTGTTGTTTTTATGGGTGAAGTCGATATAGCTCGTCAATCTTTGAATGTTTTTCGGATGAAACTATTAGGTGCTGAGGTTAGGCCGGTTTCTTCAGGTAACCGCACTTTAAAAGATGCAATGAATGAAGCAATGCGGGATTGGGTTACCAATGTCGATGATACCTTCTATATTCTCGGCACAGTAGGTGGGCCTCATCCTTACCCAAGTATTGTCCGGGATTTTCAATCGGTGATCGGCAAAGAAACTAAAAACCAAATAGTGGCTGCTGAGGGGAAACTCCCCGATTATATAGTGGCGTGTGTAGGCGGAGGCAGCAATTCAATGGGAATTTTTCATGAGTTTATACCGGAAACTTCAGTTCGGCTTATCGGGGTTGAAGCCGGGGGCAAAGGAATTGAAACCGGTGAACATGCTGCCAGCCTGGGCCACGGAAAACCCGGGGTATTACACGGCGCTTTAAGTTATTTACTTTCTGATCCCGACGGCCAAGTAATTGAAGCCTATTCAATCTCGGCAGGACTAGATTATCCAGGTGTCGGTCCGGAACATAGTTTTCTTAAAGACAGCGGCCGGGCGGTTTATCATACCATTACCGACGAAGAGGCTTTAAAGGGTTTTGAATTCCTTACAAAGACCGAAGGCATTATCCCGGCTTTGGAGAGTTCCCACGCAGTGGCTGAGGCAATGAAAATCGCTCCTACTTTGAAATCCGATCAGATTTTGGTAATCAATCTTTCCGGCCGCGGTGACAAAGATATTTATACGGTAGCGAATGTCATGGGGGTGAAATTATGACTGTAATTGCTCAAAAATTCTCCGAGCTGCGCCAAAATAAGAAAAGAGCTTTTATTCCCTATGTTATGGCTGGGGATCCCAATTTAGAAAAGACCGTCGAGTTAATTCAACTTTTGTCGGATAATGGTGCCGATTTGATAGAAGTCGGGGTGCCTTTCTCCGATCCGGTGGCTGATGGACCGGTCATTCAACAGGCAGGAGTTCGTTCATTGCAAAATGGCTGCACTTTTGAAAAAATATTAGAGAGCATTGGAAAAGTTACTCCAAAGATAACAACACCCTTGATTTTGATGATGTATTACAACATGATCTTTCAGCGGGAATTTCCAAAATTCTTTCAAGCCATTAAAAATGCAGGGTGTGCTGGGCTGATCATTCCTGATTTGCCCCCGGATGAAGCGGGGGAAATTAGTGTGTATGCTGCAAAATATAATATTGGATTAAATTTTCTGGTAGCTCCAACTAGTAATGAAGAACGAATCCGCTTGGCAGCTGAGGCTTCGACCGGTTTTTTATATGCCGTTTCTTTGAAAGGGGTCACCGGAGTCCGTAGCAGCCTGCCACCGGAGTTACCCCAGTTTATTCAGAAAATCAAAACCCTGACTGATAAACCGGTTGCAGTGGGCTTTGGAATCGCTACTCCCGACCAGGCAAACATGGTTGCAAGTCTTGCTGATGGAGTCATTGTTGGAAGCGCGGTTGTGAAGGCTGCAATGGTAGATCCTAGTTTTAGTGAAGTAAAAAAATTAGTTATCAGTTTGAGAAATGCGATTGAATAAAACTCAATATAAGCAGTTGATTTGTTAGCGTTACAAAAGTTATAGTAAGAGATTTTAAAATTAAGATATATAATGAATCGGATATTCAATTTGTGCGCACGGACAAATGATCCGATAAATTATATATCTTTTTTCATTTTAATTCCTTTTAGGCATTCCCTATTAAATTTTTTTACAGAATATACGAATACACTTGGAAAAAACGATTTGTCAGTTTTCGGTCAAAGAGTTACAATGGTAACGAATACATGTCCATATAAGGAAGGATATTTCATCTTGCAAATATGCAACACGAATTGGAATTTTACCGAAAGAATCATCTCAGCTATCGTCGGCTGTCTATTATTATGCCTTTCCCCCATTATCACAAAGGCGGACAACTATCCATTGGAAGGCATGGGAACCGTTCTTTGGCAAAGTGAGGTCGCTTTTGCACCAGGTGCAACCTACCACGAATATGTAGCCCATAATCAAGCCGAAGGAATTGAGCATGGCTTTACGATTCAATTTAAACCTTCTGAGAGTAAATTAAAAATGATTGCCACTTATGGAGAACGATTGTATGGTGGAGACACCTTGACCCAATTCATTAAGCATGTAGAGAATGAAGGTTATGTCGTTTTTGGCGGAATTAATGCTGATGGGTTTAATATTAATACGGGTGTCCCCGATGGACCCATGATTCATGACGGGCGATTGGTAACCTACCCCAATCAGGAATTTTGTATTGGTTTCAAACCTAATGGAGAACTCGTTACAGGGAGCATGCAGCTCAATTTTTATTTAAAGTTATCCTCCGGAGATTTAAATGCCTCGCGTTTAAATGCCGATATGGGTGAATCAGGTTGTTATCTTTTTAGCCATGAGTTCGGCGACTCAACCAAGAATAAAGTCTACCCAAGTTATAATGTAATTTGCGATATTGTTTCCGGTAAACAAGCAATCGGGCAAACGATGACTTTGAAAGTGGCAGATATTCAAGAAGATGCCACGGGTGCGTCAGGCGATATTAAAATTGCCGAAAATCAAATCGTGATTGCAGTTGTCAAAACCGAAAATAATCAGGATAATATTAATGCTCTAAAAACTCTTAATATCGGAGATAGCCTCAATTTGGAAATTCGCGATGAAATCATCGCAGCGGGAGGCAAAAGCAACTGGCTGCCAGTACTGGAAGCTATCGGTACTTTGTCCGTTATCCTTCAAGATGGAAAAGTGGTTACCACTGATACCAATGTTCATCCCCGAACTTGCCTCGGCGTTAAACCGGATGGGACCATCATTCTCTACGTGTTAGACGGACGAAGGCCCGGCTACAGTATGGGTTTAAATTTATTGGATACTGCTGAATTTTTGCGTCGGCAAGGATGCGTAACCGCAGTTAATTTGGATGGAGGCGGCTCATCGACGCTTGCAGTCCGAAAACCCGGAGAATCTGAATTAACGATTTTGAATCAGCCCTCCGACGGGAAAGAACGACCGGACGGCAATGCCTGGGTTTTGGTATCAACAATAGACAGCAAAGATAAATTTGAACACTTACATATCAATCCTGTTAACTCGTTGATTTTAGCGGGTGCTGCTTTGGATTTTAACGCCAAGGGAACGGATAACGCTTATATGCCTGTTACCCTTCCGGATCTGCTCGCTTGGAGTATTAAGGGGAATATTGGTTCCATTGATGATAATGGGAAATTTACTGCGGTGGGAGTTGCTGGCAAAGGAACGATCACTGTCAAGGCGGGTCGTCGGAGCGCTACTGCCGAAATCAGGGTGGTTCAGGATATTGATTTTCATTTTAATGTTACGAGTCTAGCGGCAAATTCCGGCTCAACTCATCAAATTACTATTGAGGCCACTTCCGACACTTTTCCGGTTATTTGCCAGAATGCTCAATTTACCTGGAGTGTTACCGGAAATATTGGTACGATTGATCAGAACGGACTTTTTACGGCGGCTACAGGTTCCGGCCTAACTGGAACCATTGTAGCAACATATGGAGACAAAAGTTGTGAAATCCCGGTATCTGTCGGAAAACTGCCAGTTATGATTGAAGATTTCGAGAATGGACTCACCGGCTGGATCGCCACGCGAACAAAAATTCCCGCCGGCGGTTTCATAATGAGCGAAGAAACCAGTGAGGAATATGTTATGTTCGGCAAAAAATCATTAAAGTTGGAATATAACATGGTGGGTGGTTTACCAGGAACTGCTGGATGTTTTCTTAAAGCGGTTCCGGCCATTAAAATCGATGGTTATCCAACGGCTATCGGTATGTGGGTTTATGGCGACGGAAAGGGACACTGGCTCCGCGGAATGTTGCAGGATGGTACCGGGACTAATTTTGATATGGATTTTACCCCTAAAAACGAGGGCGTTAACTGGATTGGCTGGAAATATGTCGAAGCGGCTATACCCCAAGATAAGATTTTGCCGCTCTACATCTATACTCCAGTGCGTTATATTGAAACTGATAACCATAAAAAATCAGCCGGAGTCCTTTATATTGATAATATTCGTTTGATATATGGTTACAAAAACGATGACCTGACACCGCCGGTAATTAAAGATATCACTCCGGCCGACGCTGCGACATTGACTGGATATACCAACATTCGGGTTACGGTTTCCGATGCGGGCAGTGGAATTGATGCGGGGCGTATCAAGTTTTATGTGGATGATGCGCAGAAAGATGACTACATTTTTAATGAAACAGTCGGCAATATCCAATGGAACACCAAAGGTCTTTCCGATGGCAAACATAAATTTACTTTAAAGATTCGCGATAATTTCGGCAATCAAGCTGAACAATCCTGGTATTATACATGGGATACTAGTGAAGTCGATACTACACCCGTTGAGGTCTCGCCCTCCGAAGCGAAGGCCGATCAATAGAGGGTTTAAATTATAGACAATCGGCGGTGGAACTGTTCAAAAAGCAGGGGATGTTGGAGCCCTTGCTTTTTTGTTGAATCATTGTAATACGGTTGTATAAAATAACACAATTAGAACTCGAAAGGTGAATTGAATACAAGCGAATGGAAGAAAAAAATTCCAACCCAATTCATATTTTCCTCTTAACCAAAGGAAGGGCGTATTCTCCATAAATAGGAAATAATCAAAGAATCAAGCAGGAAATTTCAAGTATCCGACGAAAAGTTAAAAAAAGTAAAAATCTTATGGAGCATTCATGGAGCGGCTTGGGAAAATTTTAATCCATCAAAGGTTTATTTCAGAAGCACAACTTGATGAAGCGCTGCTAAATCAAGCAGAGTTACGGTTGCCTATTGGAAAAATATTGTTTCAAGCAGGGTATATTAATGCCGAACAATTAGCGAAAGCTCTCAGCCTTCAATTACAAATTCCTTACGGCAATCCGATGGAATTCAACATTGATGCTGAAACCATCGGGCTCCTGACTTCCCGTCAGGCTGAAAAATATCAGGTGATCCCGGTAAAAATCGAGGGCAACCGGGTTACCTTAGCCACTTCTGAACCGCTGGATTTGGCTAGTTTGGACAAGTTACGGGAAATCCTTCCTTATAAAATAAAATTGATGGTTGCTTCAATTGACCATATTAAAGAGGCGCTGGATAAATATTATGGCTCGTCACTGGACTCGGTAGCGGCGGTTTTGGAGGATTTGAACGAATCCGAGCTGAGTCAGTATCAAAATTCATCAGGAAATGAAACCAGTTCTGTTGTTCCGGAAAACATGGCCAATGAGGCTCCGATTATCCGTCTGGTCAATACCATTATCACCGGAGCGGTTAAAGCAGGAGCCAGTGATATTCATTTGGAACCTTTTGAAGATGAAATCAAAGTCCGTTACCGGATCGACGGTGTTTTGCAAGAAGCTCATCCACCACCCAAGAATCTATTCCTAGCGGTCATTTCCAGAATTAAATTAATGGCCGGGATGGACATTACCGAACGGCGCATTCCGCAGGACGGCAGAATCCGTATTAAAATCAATAACCGCGACTTGGATTTACGGGTTGCGGTAGCGCCCACACTTTACGGCGAATCAGCAGTCCTAAGGATTTTGAACCGGGAAAGCATTATGTTGGGCCTAAATCAGTTGGGGTTATCGAATCGAAATTTAGCTTTGTTTTCGGGCTTAATCCAGAAACCTCACGGGATGATTCTGGTCACCGGGCCTACCGGCAGCGGTAAAACCACCACTTTATACGCGGCCCTGCAATTGCTCAATGAGCCGACCCGCAAGATTATCACGATTGAAGACCCGATTGAGTACCAACTCAAAGGGATCAATCAAATGCAAGTCAATGCCAAGCTGGATTTTTCTTTTGCCCAAGGGCTACGGACTATTGTACGGCATGACCCGGATGTCATTTTGGTAGGAGAGATTCGGGACCGGGAAACTGCTGAAGTTGCCATCCAATCGGCGCTGACCGGTCATTTAGTATTTGCAACTCTCCATACGAATGATGCTTCGTCGGCATTTACCCGTTTGGTTGATATGGGAGTCGAGGAGTTTCTGGTGGCTTCAACGGTTTGTGGAATATTGGCGCAAAGGTTGGTCCGCAAGATCTGTCCTAAATGCAGCGCCCCTTATGAACCTAACCATCAAGAGCTTGAGATATTAGGCAATAATAATACCGGGATTCAATTCATAAAAGGCACTGGCTGTGACTATTGTAATTCCATCGGTTATCGCGGTCAAATTGGCCTTTTTGAAATGTTGGTTGCCAATGAAGAAATCGAACGGCTGGTGATGGAACGTTCCAATTCCGGGAAAATTAGAGAAGCTGCCGCCAGATTTGGAATGACTACTTTAAGGGATGATGGGATTATTAAAGTTAAAGAGGGGACAACGACTCTCAGCGAAGTTTTAAGAGTGACGCGTGAATAATGGCGGCTTCCCTTTATGAAGTTACTTTGAGGTGAATAAAGTGCAATTTCAATACAAGGCCTCCGACATAGCGGGAAAAATCGAATTTGGCCGGGAGGAAGCCGAATCCAAGGAGCAGTTAATTTTTCATCTAAAGGCTCAGGGTAAATTTCTGCTGGAGATTAAAGAAGCGCCGGACTTATTCTCATTTAAAAAGCAACGGATGCGATTTTCCAGACAGGAAAGGCTTACCTTTACCCAACAATTAGCGGGCTTATTGGAAGCCGGGATCCCGCTGGAACGCGCTTTAGGCATCTTGAGTAAATTAAAATTCAGTCCCAATATTGGAAATACCGTGATTCAACTACGCCGCTCCTTGCAAGAGGGTTTGTCATTTACAATGGCTTTGGAGCGTTATCCCGACTTTTTTCCGGAGTTTTACGTGAATATGGTGCGGGCCGGCGAGGCAGGCGGGATTTTGCCGGAAGTCCTGAAAAGACTGGCCAAATATTTGGAGGAAGAGATTAGTCTACGGCGCTTCATTACCAGCAGTCTTTTTTATCCGATGATCTTGGCGGTTTCTAGCTTGGCAGCGATTTTATTTTATGTAGCCATCGTTATTCCTAAATTTCAATCCGTGTTTCAAGGAATGGACACAGAACTGCCCGCGGTTACCAAAGCCGTTATGATTTTTGGGGAATGCCTTAATAATTACTGGTGGCTGGCTTTGCTGATAACTTTTGGCGCGGTTGCTTGGTGGCTAAAGGAGGCTCACACTCCGGGAGGCAAGATGCGAATCGACAGTATGAAATTAAAGATCCCATGGATTGGGTCGATTTTGCAAAAGATAGCCATATCCAAAATGGCCTTTTCCTTGAGTCTTCTTTACAGCAGCGGTGTATCGCTTTTAAATGGTTTGGCTATTGCCGGTAAGATCATGGGGAATGCCTGTTTAAACCAGGCCTTAAAAAAGGTTGAACAAGAAATTAAACAGGGAAATACCCTTGCCAAGGGCATGGCTGCCCAAGGAGTTTTTCCTGTCTTGGCAGTGGAAATGATTGGCGTCGGTGAGGAAAGCGGCAATCTTGGGACCATGCTGGAAAACATTGCAACAACCTATGATAATGATGTTAAACATTCTTTGAGCATCTTTATGTCTTTATTTGAGCCCATTTTAATCTTTCTCATGGTGGGAGTTATCGGCGTTTTGGCGGTATCCATTTTACTGCCGGTTATCAATATGAATTCACAAATGAACGGAATGGGTTAAGAAAGTTATTGGTTCGATAGTAAAAGGAGTGGTGTTGATGTTGCAAAAATGTCGAAGAAGAGAAGACGGCTATACATTAATTGAAATCCTGGCTGTCTTAACATTGCTGGCCTTTATTATTACAATGGTGGCCCCCAATATTATCAACAGCTTGCAGAGCGGTCAAATTAAAGCAGCCAAATCTCAGATCAGTTCGACCGAAAATGTTTTAAACTCTTATTACTTGGACAATTCATGTTATCCGACAACCGAACAAGGGTTGAAAGCACTCATGGAGAAGCCTACAGCCCCTCCGGTTCCGGACAATTGGAACGGTCCGTATTTACAAAAAAATAAAATTCCAACCGACCCTTGGGGCCATGAATTGCATTATGCTGCACCAGGTACCCATAATCCGGAAACCTATGACTTATTTACCTATGGTAAAGATAATGCCGATGGCGGAACGGGCGCCAATGCCGACATTGGAAACTGGTAAAGGGACCGCAGGGTTTACGCTGTTGGAAGTTGTGGCTGTGATTGCGTTAATCGGGCTGATTTCGATATTAGCCCTGCCGCGGATCAATCTTTCGGTGGAACAGGTCGAAGTTGGCTATATCGGACGGTTGATGCAAACCGACTTTCGTCAAATTAAAAATGAATCGCTGGTGGATCCTGCATCCGAGAAAGTAGTGTCTTTCACCAAAAACGGATATTCATTCAATATTGGGGATCATCAGATTATCCGTAACTTTCATTTTCAATTTGCATTTGAATTGCCCGAAAAGGCAGAAGAGGAAAACACTTCTCCTGATACCATCGAGAACTCGCGCGCGCGCGTTGAAAAAATTGAAGCGGATCAATCCGAAACCGTTCCCGAGAAGACTGAGAATCCTCCTGCAGGATCGTATGAAATTCATTTTATCAATGGAGAAATATGTGACAATGAAGTCCAAATCCATTGGCAGACCCAAAATTTTGAAGGCTCCTTTTTTTGCAAGATGGATGGAGCAGTGGAATGGAAATATCAGAGGCAACGGCTTACCCAATAGTCGATATGGAAAGAATGACGGATTTTCACTGCTTGAAGTGTTGGTTGCTATTACCATTACTGGCCTGGTAATTGCCGTTTTATCGGGGGCCCTGATTCAAAACAGTCGAAATCAACATTTGTTGGAAGTAAGAGCCGTATCCCAAATACTCGGCCAGGGCAAACTCTCGGAAATCATCTCTGGCGGTGAATCAGGGTCTTTTGGAGATTTTACCGCACCTTATGATCATTACCATTGGAGTACTTCGGAAGAAACATTGCCGGACGGGTATACCAAGATCAGTTTAACGGTAGAATGGAGGGATACCAGTGTTTCTCACCAAACCATCCTTATCGGTTACAGCCATCCGGAATGAACTGGGAATGACGTTGGTTGAAGTATTGGCCTCACTGAGTTTACTGATGATTCTCCTTGCGGTTTTATCGCAATTTTTATACACCGATACCCGTTTATGGGCTCAAAATGATCATTCATTGGAACGACGCGCTCAACTGCGTATATTGTCACAGACTTTAAATACCGATTTTGCATCACTGGTCAACAGTCCATTTTTGGCTGAACCGGCCATCCAGGGGGATGATTATCAAATGACCTTTTGGACCACAAACCAGGATGGGTTGGTCCAGATTCAATACCGTTTCAGTCTCTCTGAAGAAAAGGTTTTCCGGTCGGCTGGGTTTTGGGGAAGCAAGCCCCAAGAAAAGGTGCTCCTTGATCATGCGAATGAATGGAAAGTTGAATATTTCCGTCCCAAAACAAAAAACTGGGAGCTTTTCTGGCAGCCCGATCAAAAAACCGAAATTCCCTCTTTAGTTAGAGTGACCATATGCACTAAAAACAATAACTCAAAGGCATTGGTTATTCCAATCAAAGCCTGGCACAGCGAGAGTGATACCAATTGATGTCAATGGAAGATAACGAGCGGGGCTCGACTTTAATTATAGTGGTTTGGTTTATCGCCATCATCGGCATTATTGTTACATTTCTATTTTACCGCAGCGAAGCGGAATGGGCATCCGTGGTTCACTTTGAAAATCAAAGAAAGTATTCCCAAACCGCTGAAGCAGTTTTGCATCAGTATTTAGGACTCCTTATCAAAGACGACACCGACTATGATTCACCCGAAGATGCCTGGTACGCCAATGGTCGGGTTGACCTGACCCAGGATGGGTATAAGGTAACCATGATTATTGAAGATGAAGGAAGTAAACCCAATTTAAATACCTTGAGTGAGGCCGGTTTGAAACAGTTACTTCAGATTGTTATCACTAAATCTACCAATCCAACCAACTCGCCTTCACTAACGGACAGTCCGACACCGACCGAAGTTTCTCCAACCGGGGAATCGGATACCAAGGCTGAAATCTCCCTAGATCCGTTATTAGATTGGCGTGACCGGGACAGTGAACCCAAGCCTGAGGGTGCGGAACTTAGTTATTACCAAGGTCTCAATCCAGCCTATAAACCCAGAGATGGTTGTTTTTCTTCCCGCGAAGAAATTAAACTCGTTAAGAATGGAGACCAACTCTATGAGCTTTTAGCACCGGAGGTTACGGTTTTTGGTAAAGTCAATCCCAATACTATTTCCGGGGAAATCTTTTGTAACCTTTTGCATTCTTCATCCGAGGAGTTCCTAGACAGTTGGCTCGATAGTGTGAAAGATCAATTCGAAAATTTCCGGGCAACCCAAGGCCATTTTGAAGAAGTCGCAAACTTAACGCAGTTACCGGCTATCACCCTCTTGACTCTGGATAAAATCAAAGGATTATTTCAAATTAGCGGTAATTGTAATGTGAATATGGCGACGAAAAGTAATCTTACAGCGATTTTGAAGGAAGCCGGGTACAGTGACTCGATAGTCAATACAGTTTTAACCCGCCGTAAGACGCAACCTTTTGAGAAAGTCACCGATACCTATGGATTGCTAGGCTATACCCTTGGGATGAAAGGAAAAGGGTCTCCTGAAGATTATTTAGCAACAACATCCACCATTATCCGTTATCAAATCTGGGTTCGCTTGGAGAATGGCCAAGACTGCTACTACCTGGATACGATCTGGCAAAGACAAACGGCAGGCATAAAAAAAGAATGGCAAATCACTCCATTAGCATCCCGGGAATTATGGAACAAGGCAGTCCCGGAAATTCCCCAACTGGAGGAACAAACTGAGGATCATGAACAAAATAAAGAACCGAGTCCAAGTCCCTAAATTGAATTTTTCCCAAAATACCATTGTGGTGGAGTTAAGCAGAGATTCACTGACAGTCGTCGAACTGGCTAACCGCAACAACGGCGCTGAATTAGTCCGTTTCACAGTCCGTTCCTTTCCGGCGGAAGGCCTTAATGCAACCTGGTTAAGAGCCCTCTGGCATCATGAGCATTTTTCGGAGCAACGGGTGATCTATTGTTTGTCCTCTGAGATGGTGGAGTATAAATCGATGAAAATGCCGGTTCTTCCAATGACAGAGCTGGAAGAGTGCGTTAAATTAGAGATTGAAAGTAATGATAAGGCTAATGCCAAGAAGCTGATCAAGATTATTGACATTAAGAATCAAGATCAAATGCTACTTGTTAATATAGCGCTGGTGAATAACGACTTATTGACTGAAAAGATACAGCTTATGAAAGAGGCGGGCCTCGAAGTAACCTGGTCGGGGTTGCGTTTCCAGGGTTTGTGGAATTTCGTCAATTTTAACCGGGACTTTTTTGAAGATGCTCACTTGGGGACGATTTATTTAGATTTTGATGTTCACCAAACCGAACTCGGGATCATTCGGGATGAGGCATTACTTTTTCGCCGCGCGCTCGATTGGGGTGGCTTTGACATCCAAAATGAGCAGGACTTGGAGGCAAAGGCTGATTTCAGCGAAGATCTCCGCTTAACGCTCGCTGCTTATCAGGCTGAAATCAAGCAGCCCGTTCCCACTAAGTTTATCCCTTTCAACATTAACGAGGCTACCAAGTCAGTATGTGAAAAATTTGCCCAAGAGTTGGGTCTCCATCTTTATCTTCCTGAAAAGACCAAATTAACCGGAGTCATTACCGGTAAACATACCCTTAAACTAGCCCCCTTAATCGGGTTGGCCCTGGATCAGGCAGGGGTTTTGCGGTCCGATGCTTCAAGAATTTTTACTCCAAAACAGAAAACCGCTCGAGCGAATCGGGAAAAACTGAAGGTTATCATCTGCGCCGGTATCGTCCTCAGCTTCTTTCTGAGCGGCATCCTTCTGGGCTTACAAGCTGGCGCTATCCGCGCGGAGCAAACTGGAAACTGGCTGATGGGCAAAGCAACACTGTTAAATAACCTGCGCCTTATGGAAAGGCAAACCACTCAAAATACCAATCAAATCAAACAGCTCCAGGGTTGGTTAGGCAAACAAAATCAGGAACTTGAATTCTTATTGCTCCTAAAAAACAATCTCCCGGACGGTACCCAAATCACCAATTTAACGATTGAAAACGGGATGGTCAAAGATTTATCCGGCGTGACTCCGTC
>JAEZKW010000250.1 GCA_023415375.1 Bacillota bacterium | reverse complement strand
CCGAAGCTGCCATCTTCGGTCGTTGTAAACAATTTGACGCCGGTTTGACTCCATAAATCCAATTCTAATAAGTCCCGAACGCTTCGACCGCCATAAAATAAATTGATATTGCAATCAGGCAGATTCTGAAGAAAGGATTCGGCTAGGCAAAACAGGGGCGGCATACCAACTCCGCCGGCTATTAGAGCAACGTTCTGAACGTTCTCCGGAATAGAAAAGCCATTGCCGATCGGCCCTAGTAAATTGATTAATTCCCCAGACCTGAACCCGCTTAATAATGAAGTACCCCGTCCTACCGTTTTATAAATAACTGAAATTATACCAGTGGATTTTTGGATCCGAAAAATGCTGATTGGTCTTGGCAACAGCGGATCATTGGATCCGGGCTCCGCCACCCTTATTTGAATAAATTGACCTGGCCCAGCCAATGCCGCTACTTCAGGAACCAGAAAAGAAAGTCGGTAATAACCTGGAGCTAAATTTTCATTCTCAGTGATTAATCCTTTTCCGGAAAACATTGTTTCTCCTTTGTTTTGCTCGTCTTACGTAAATGAAGTTAAACCCTACATTTCATTTAGCTTTTGTTTTCTTTTGATTCTGATATAAGACTATCATGGCAAATACGATTATAGCAAAAATAGCTAATCTTTTTAAGGATAAAAGCCACTTAATACAGGAAACCGAAGTCTCTGACGCCAGTATCAAGGATGTCCCAAAAAGAATTCCAAGTATCCATAAAACCCATTTCATTGATAAATTGGTCTTTAACAAACCGTTATAGACGAATATTAAACTAAAACTAATGATGCCCGCGAGAATATCCCTATTCATCCGATTCCATCCTCATTAAACTGATTGTTCCACCCGAATGGTCTTAAAATCTTGAATTGGAATCACGGTACTCGGTTCTTTTCCTTCACTGAGAGCCAGCAGGACCATTAAAAAAGCTTTCACAGTATCCAGTGAGGTCAGACAAGGGATATTGTGTTCTACGGCCATTCGTCGTATTTTAAAACCGTCTCTTTCCGGTTCCTTGCCTCTGGTAATTGTATTAACCAGTAATTGAATCTCACCGTTTTTGATAGCATCCGTAATATTCGGTGATTCCTGATCGAGCTTATTCAATTTAGTAACTGGGACATCATTGACCCGCAAATAAGCTGCTGTGCCCATTGTGGCATAGATATGAAAGCCGCGTTCCGATAACTTTTTCAGTAAAGGTAAAGCCTCAGCTTTATCACGATCGGAAAGAGTGGCCAGGATTGAACCGCCCCGGGGGATATTAAATCCAGCGGCGATGAATGCTTTATAAAGAGCTCCAGCATGCGTTAAATCGACTCCCATAACTTCTCCGGTAGACTTCATTTCCGGCCCCAGGGAGATATCAACCTGGGTCAGTTTGGCGAAGGAAAATACCGGAGCTTTAACAGCCACAAGTTTGGTCTCCGGCCACATTCCTCCGGCATAACCTTGGTCATAAATACTTTGGTTTAAAACAGCTTTCGTAGCGACCTGAACCATGGGAATCCCGGTAATCTTGCTCATAAACGGTACTGTCCGGCTGGAACGGGGATTCACCTCGATACAGTAGACTTCCTTATCATCCAAAACATATTGGATATTGATCAATCCGACGACTTTTAGAGCCCTGGTTAATTTTACCGTATAACTTAGAATCTTTTCCTGCTCGGCGACAGTCAAGTGTTGCGGTGGATATGCCGCAATGGAATCGCCCGAATGAACACCTGCCCTTTCCAAATGTTCCATGATTCCTGGGATAAGAACATTCGTACCGTCGGAAATAGCATCCACTTCGCACTCCCGGCCGCTTACATAACGATCAACAAGCACCGGATGCTCGGGAGCTGCTTTCACTGCAAAGGTTAAATAATTCTTAAGTTCCGTTTCGTTGTACACTATCTCCATGGCCCGACCGCCCAAAACGTAAGAGGGACGGACCAGCACTGGAAAATCAATTTCCCTGGTAACTGCCAATGCCTCTTCGATGGAGGTTACAGTTCGACCGGCCGGTTTGGGAATCTTTAAATCCAACAACAAGCGATCAAATCGGTTTCTATCTTCAGCCAAATCGATGGAATCCACGGAGGTTCCCAAAATCCGAATCCCGGCTTTCTGTAAATGAGCCGCTAAATTAATGGCAGTTTGCCCACCAAATTGGACAATTACCCCTTCCGGTTGTTCAAGTTCCAAAATATGCAGGACATCTTCTACAGTCAACGGCTCAAAATAAAGCCGGTCCCCGGTATCAAAATCGGTACTTACCGTTTCCGGATTATTATTAATGATAATTGCCTCAATACCAGCCTCTTTTAAAGCAAGAACCGAATGGACACTGCAGTAATCAAATTCTACGCCTTGACCAATCCGGATTGGGCCGGACCCAATCACTGCGATTTTTCGTCGTTTGGATGGAATCGCTTCGTTTTCCTGGTCATAGCAGGAATAAAAATAAGGTGTAGCCGCTTCAAACTCGGCAGCGCAAGTATCAACCATCTTATAAATCGGACGGATATTGTACTGATAACGTAACTGGCGTACCTCTTCCTCTTTAGCTCCAGTTATCCTGGCAATCTCGCGGTCGGAGAACCCCATCTTTTTGGCTGCCATCAATAACTCGATATCTTGAAAACCCTTTTCCTGAAGAGCTTTTTCCATCTGGATAATATGGTCCAGTTTATGGAGGAAAAACACATCAACTTTAGTTCGCGCGTGAATATCTTCTGCGGTTACGCCCCGCCTGAGGGCCTCAGCCAGGAAAAATAAACGTCTATCATCTGCGGTGACTATCGCCTTCTCCAGCTCTTCCTTGGATAAATTAGCAGCCGAAGGCATACCCAAACCGTATAGACCGATTTCCAAAGAACGAATCGCCTTTAACAAAGCTGATTCTAGTGTCCTGTCAATGGACATTACTTCCCCGGTTGCCTTCATCTGGGTACCTAATGTGCGGTCAGCCAAGTTGAACTTATCAAAAGGCCAGCGTGGAATCTTTACCACCACATAATCCAGTGTAGGCTCGAAGGATGCATAAGTTTTACCGGTGACAGCATTGATGATTTCATCCAGATGCAAACCGATGGCAATTTTGGCTGCCACCTTGGCGATAGGGTATCCGGTGGCTTTCGATGCCAGGGCACTGGAACGGCTGACCCGCGGATTGACCTCAATTACATAATATTGAAAGCTTTTGGGATCAAGGGCGTACTGTACGTTACAACCGCCTTCAATCCCCAAGGCTCGGATTATCTTGAGTGATGCCGCCCGTAACATTTGATATTCGCGGTCGGCCAGAGTCTGACTCGGTGCCACCACGATACTATCTCCGGTATGAATTCCCACCGGATCGATGTTTTCCATATTACATATGGTAATACAACTGTTATTGGCATCCCGGATCACTTCATATTCAATTTCTTTATAGCCTGCTACCGACTGCTCCAGCAGCACCTGAGAGATAGGACTAAGGGTAAGTCCCCGAATGGTGATCTCTTCAAGTTCCTGCTGATTATTAGCAATTCCGCCTCCGGTTCCCCCCAAAGTGTATGCTGGCCTGATAATTAGGGGATAACCAATCTTCTCCGCAAATTTCAAGGCTTCTTCCAGTTTTTCAACAATCACACTTTCAGGAATCGGCTGACCCAGAGCCTGCATGGTCTCTTTAAACAACTGACGGTCTTCGGCCCTTTTAATCGCTTCCAACGGTGTTCCCAACAATCTAACTTTATAGGTATCCAGTATGCCGGCCTCATGTAACTTTATAGCCAGATTCAGACCGACCTGACCGCCAAGGGTAGGCAACAATCCGTCAGGTCGTTCTTTCGCAATAATCCGTCGAACCGACTCGACTGTTAGGGGTTCAATATAAACCCTGTCAGCCATATTGGCATCCGTCATAATCGTAGCCGGGTTAGAATTTACCAGTATCACCGAGATGCCCTCTTCCCGCAATGAACGGCATGCTTGGGTCCCGGCATAATCGAATTCAGCCGCTTGCCCGATTATGATTGGGCCTGATCCAATCACCATGACCTTTTTTAAAGTTTTATCCAAAGGCATTTTTGACACCCACTTGAGAAGATTTTTATTGCATATTTGTAATTAGAAGCCAGGAGCCAGAAGAAAGAGTAAAAATACGTTAAATGATCAAATTACACTTAACTTTCAGCCTCATAGTTTAATATTCTGAATTTTGGATTCTGGCACCTAGATTCTCGGTCAAAACAAGCTCACAAACTCATCAAACAGTTCTTCCGAATCCCAGGGACCCGGTGCCGCTTCCGGATGATATTGAACAGAAAAAAGCGGTAATTTTCGGTGTTTCAAGCCCTCAACTGTACCATCGTTCACATTGATATGGGATACCACCACTTCATCCAGATTTAAAGAATCTTCACGTACTGCAAAACCGTGGTTTTGAGAGGTGATAGTGACCTTTCCGGTGAGTAAGTTTTTGACCGGATGATTACCGCCCCGGTGTCCAAATTTCAATTTATAGGTGGTACCTCCTAGGGCCAAGCCGATAATCTGATGTCCGAGACAAATGCCGAAAATCGGTAATCGGCCAATTAATTCATGCACCGTTTTCACAGAGTACATAACATCTTGGGGATCGCCCGGTCCATTGGAAAGCATTAAACCATCCGGCTTCAACTTTAAAATAGCTTCACTGGTTGTATCACATGGTACCACAGTAACCCGGCAGCCACGCTCAATCAAACACCTTGCGATATTGGCCTTCGCCCCGAAATCAGCTAAAACCACATGTTTCCCACCGTCACCTTGGGTATAAATTTCTTTAGTGGTGGCTTGTTTTACGAAATCTTGGCCGGATAGATCATGGACCGCCGAAACTTTATTCAGTATTACACTATCTGTTTCATTTGAAGTGGTAATAATCCCACACATCGTACCGTGAGTGCGCAAACGCTTGGTTAAGGCCCTCGTATCAATACCAGCTAAACCTGGTATTTGGTATTCTTTTAAAAAGGCATCCAAATTAAACTTGGCCCGCCAGTTACTGGGCATATCACAATATTCTTTCACGATAAACCCACGGGCAAATGGGTGGGCGGATTCAAAATCTACAGCATTGATGCCGTAATTTCCGATTAAAGGATAAGTCATGGTAATAATTTGGCCGCTGTACGAAGGGTCGGTTAATATTTCCTGATAACCCGTCATTCCAGTATTGAAAACGACTTCACCACTGGCTTCACAATCGGCGCCAAAGGACTCACCATAAAAAATGGTACCATCCTCAAGTACCAAACGCGCTTGTTTCATTTTTACCTCACCTGTTTTGCTGTTGACTTCCAGCTTTCGGCTCTTGTCTTTTGGCTTTTGGCTTTTAGCCGATAGCCGACAGCTGCAAGCGGATAGCCGTTACTTTTTCTACCGCTCATTATATCATAAATATACATTTGTATAAATATTTATTCATATAAATTTTTCCTTACAATATTTAAGGTTCCCGTCAACCCACACAGCTTCTACTCTCCCTTTAAGCGAACGACCGATAAAAGGTGAATTTTTTGAATGGGAGACAATTTGAGACTTTTCCAGAACCCAAGTTTGCTTTGGATCGAATAATACCACATCAGCTGGCTCGCCAGCCTTTAAACTGCCACCGGGACGGTTTATAATCTGCGCTGGATTTGTAGACATTTTGATCACCAGCTGCTCCGGAGTCAGCCATCCGGTTTCCACCAATTCGGTCCAGGCGAGGGCCAAAGCTGTTTCAAATCCAATCATACCAGTGGGTGCCAGCGAAAATTCCCGGTGTTTTTCTTCCAAAGTATGAGGTGCATGATCGGTGGCTATTGCATCGATGGTCCCGTCTTTTAGACCTTGTTTTACAGCCTCAACATCTTCTGATGAGCGTAAAGGGGGACTTACTCGATATATCGGATCATAACCTTGAATCGCTTCATCGGTCAAGCTGAAATGATGAGGAGTAGCTTCCGCAGTGATCTTAACACCCCGTTGTTTTGCCTGGCGGATTAATTCGATACTCTTTTTCGTACTTACATGACAAAAATGAACTTTAGCCTTGGTAAATTCGGCAATCAGCAAATCCCGCGCCGTCATTACATCTTCCGCTAATGAAGGGATTCCCGGCAGCCCCAAAATGGTTGACCAGTAACCTTCATGCATAACCCCCGAACCTGCTAATTTCGGTTCTTCTTCGTGAAGCAATACTGGTAAATTAAATAAGGTCGAATATTCACAGGCTGTACGTAATACTGCAGCATTGGTAATGGTTTTTCCGTCATCAGAGAAGGCCACCGCGCCAACTGCAGCCATTTCACCCATCTCAGCCAGTTCTTCCCCTTGAAGTCCTTTGGTTACGGCTCCTACCGGATATACTTTTACAAAACCTTTTTGTTTAGCTTGACCGTTCAGATATTCAATAACCACCGGACTATCGGCGACTGGATTGGTATTGGCCATACAGGTGACCGCAGTGAAACCACCTTTTAAAGCAGCCTTGGTGCCACTTTCTATCGTTTCCTCATCTTCCCGTCCCGGTTCACGCAAATGGGAATGAAGGTCGATAAGACCTGGGATTACAATCTTTCCCCTGGCATCGGTGATTTCTTCGTCACCAGTGGCCAATTTCTTGTCCACCTGGACAATTTTTCCGGAATCGATTAAAATGTCGCCGATTCCAATATACCCACTAGCCGGATCGATGATCTGGCCCCCTTTAATGCAATGCCGCATCTTTGCTTCCACCTCCGGTTAATAGGTATAAAAGCGCCATTCGAACAGCCACTCCATTGGTTACTTGTTCCGTAATGGCGGATTGACCATGAATTGACACTTCTTCGCTAATTTCTACTCCAAGATTGGCCGGACCGGGGTGCATCACCAATAAATCTGGTTTGGCCCGGTCTAAACGGAGACAATTCACGCCGAAAAGCTTTGAGTACTCTTTTAAGGTTGGAAAATAGGCCTTGGTTTGGCGCTCCAACTGAATTCGTAATATATTGACCACATCTGCATCGGCTAGCGCCTTATCCAAATTGGTTTCAATCGTAACTCCCATTTCCGGTAAACCTTGTGGAAGTAGAGTGGGTGGCCCTACCACGGTAACTTCGGCGCCCAACTTGATGAGTGCGTAGATATTGGATTTGGCAACCCGGCTATGCATGATATCACCTACAATAGTAACTTTTAAGCCGGATATCTTGCCTTTTTTCTGCTGAATTGTGAATAAATCGAGCAAAGCTTGGGTTGGATGCTCATGAGCTCCATCTCCGGCATTGATTACATGAGCGCCAACCGAGTCTGCCAGTAACCGCGGTGTTCCGGCCAGTGAGTGCCGGATAATAATCACATCAACTCCCATGGCTTCCAAAGTCCGGGCAGTATCCACAAAGCTTTCTCCTTTGGCGACACTGCTTGAAGCCACTGTTAGATTAACCGCATCAGCACTCATCCATTTTGCGGCGATTTCAAATGAAGTACGGGTCCGGGTACTGGGTTCGAAGAAAAGAGTCACGACAGTTTTACCTCGTAGTGTCGGGACTTTTTTAATATCACGGCTGAAAATATCCTTACAAACCGCAGCCGTTTCTAAAATATGACGAATTTGTTCCGCTGATAGTTCCCGCAGGCCCAACAAATCTTTTGGTAGTTGAATCATGCACATTCGCTCCGTTTATTGAATTAAACTGTGAGAAAAACACTTTCGACAGCCGCAAGTTTCAACTGTTTTTACTTGCTTACTGCCACTTCTTTCTCAGCTGTGCTTGTCTTATCCGATTTTTCTAACTCTTTAGAGGATGGCGCAAAAAAATTCATAAGTACATTTAAAATAATTCCGAAATAAGTCGCCAGAGGCATGCCGGAAAACTCAACACCACCGATGGTAATCTTCGCCCCACCGATACCGATAACTAAAATGACTGAAGCGATAACTAAATTCCGTTTGTGGGAAAAATCAATGCCTGCTTCCACTAACATACGAACACCTTGGGAAGCGATAATTCCGAACAGTAAAATACAAATACCACCCATAACCGGGCTAGGGATAGTCTGAATGAAAGCACCGATTTTAGGGATGAAGGACATAATCACCGCAATCACCGCAGCCCCTCCAATAACCCACACACTGAAGACCTTGGTGATTGCCATAACTCCTATATTTTCACCATAAGTTGTATTGGGCGGGCCACCTAAAAAGCCGGATAATGCCGTAGCAATTCCATCTCCAGCTAGTGACCGGTGTAAGCCGGGATCTTTCATCAAATCTCGTTCAATAATGTTATTGGTAACAATTAAATGTCCGATATGTTCCGTAATAACCACCAAAGCAATCGGGGCGATCATGATAATCGCGCCCAAGTTGAATGTAGGTAATATAAACTTGGGAACCGCAAAATAATGAGCGGTCATAACCGGGGTAAAATTAACATTGTGAGTCACAAATGCTATCAAGTAACCGCCGATAATGCCGATTAATACTGGAATCACTCCCAAAAAGCCCCTGAAAATAACTGATGCAAAAACTGCAATCGCCAGGGTTACCAAGGCCAGCCAAATGTTACCCATGGCCATGTTAACTGCACTACCTGCCAATCCAAGTCCGATGACCATGACCACCGGCCCGATAACCACCGGCGGTAACAGATAGTTAATCCAGTCCGTCCCAAAAATCGCTATCGCTATTGACACAACAAGATAGATGAGCCCTACAGCCACACATCCGCTCATTGCGATGGATATTTTAGCGGGATCGCCGAGTACCCCTGCTTTTGAACCAATAATAGCCGTCATTGCGGCAATAAAGGCAAATGAAGATCCAAGATAAGCCGGAATCTTTCCTTTGGTAATCAAAATATAAAGTAAAGTTCCAACACCACTTGTAAATAGAGTTACTGAGGTGTCCAGACCAACCAAATAAGGAACCAATACCGTAGCTCCGAACATTGCAAACAAATGTTGGATGCTTAACGGGATACTCTGTAACAAAGGTAACCGTTCGTTCACGTCCACTTTCTTTTCTAACATCTTCGTTCCTCCGCTTCGTAGCGCGCACGCGCGCTAAATTTAATTTATATCAAGTCGCTTGTAATAGCACTGTTTGTACAAAACACAAGGTCTTACCGGCGACTTAATAAACAATGTAGGTTTTTCCCAAAAAAAAACCTCCCGTTTAAGGGAGGATAAAATACTTTACCCGTTCCTCCCTTCCTTGTCTCGCAGGACAAGTCTTAAAGGGACTACTTTGGGGGTTCATTCTCTATAATAACCACTCGATCTTCGCCATCGGTTTCCAGTAGCTTCACATGAACGACTTCACGCTTGGCTGTAGGAACGTTCTTGCCGACGAAATCGGCTCTTATCGGCAATTCACGGTGGCCACGATCGATAAGGACGGCCAGTTGAATACAGGCTGGTCGCCCCAAGTCCATCAAGGCGTCCATCGCTGCTCTCACGGTCCTTCCTGTGAACAGCACATCATCGATGAGAATGACTTTTTTATTTGAAATATTAACCGGCATTTCCGTCCGGTGGATAACTGGTTGCGATGAAATCAATGATAAATCGTCTCGGTAAAATGTGATATCTAAAATTCCTATTGGAACCGAAGTACCTTCGGCTTGTTTGATAAAATCGGCTAGTCGGTTTGCAAGAGGGACCCCTCGGGAACGAATCCCAACCAATATTAAATCGGATGTCCCTTTGTTATGTTCGGTGATTTCATGAGAAAGTCGATAAAGGGAGCGTCGGATATTTTCTTCATCCATCACCTGGGCTTTAATCTCAGGCATTGTCATTCCTCCCCAAAATAAAAACTTCTTACACCCATGAAGGCATAAGAAGGTATTATACAGACAATTGACCTTCCTAGCCTCGCAGGACTAGCATTAAAGGATTTTTATTAGTATTAGTGTAACAGAGTCATTCCTCATTGTCAACTAAAATCAAATTAAAATTACCGATGTTTAGTCTCAACTACGGCTTTCAGCCGGTTGTAATTGAGTTAGGCTTTAATTGCAAATTAAGGTATCATCCCTGTTCCGATAATATCCTTGGCTGTTTTACTATTTCCAAGTACAAATCTTATAGCCTCCTGATACTTACCGGGCTGATAATGCAACTCCGCTAAATGGAGATAACGGGCAAATCCTCGTTCATTTTCTGAAATGATGGTTTGAAAATTCCAAGTCTGCTGTTGCAAGAGAAATGGAATTAAGTAATCAATCGCTTTTTGAATCCCGCGGCCATCCGGACTTTGGTAATCCCAAAGATTAATGCCAACTTTATCGCCAATCCGGGCGAGAGTAATAAAAGCCTGCAGGTTATAAATACTGTAATGCATTGACCGGGTACGAGCCTGTTCTCGCGGCATTGCACCATTCGTTTCAATTTGAGTCTGAATTCGCTGAATTTTTACCGATTCAACGATATGGGCAGCTAATTGTGATTGTCCGGTATAAAGAGCGAAAGCGGCAGTCTGGGCATCATACCAAACTCCATGATTATTGGAAGTAGCCGCTTCTTGCCGTCCCAATTTACTATTAATCAGCCAGTTGAGGTAATTCCGGAACCAGTTTTTCAATGAAACTTGGTCACTTAAAGGAAATGAATTGGATGCTTCCAATATCTGAGCTGCATCAACAACTTGAATCAAGATTGCCGTATCAATAATACCGCTGCATCGACCGCTTGCTCCGCCAGGTACACCTTGTCCGAAATTTAAATTGGGATTCATACAAGTATCCGGATTGATGAACCATACTTTGATAAACTCCGCTGCTTTTGCTGCATAAGCCTCTTTACCAGTTAAGCGGTAGACAAGAGCTAAAGTATCAACCGCATTAACCATCCGGGATATCCGGATACTGTCATAACGATCACCGTTTCCCCGTTCTGGATTTACCTTGCCATCTTGATTCCAATATGGCAGGCCATCAGCTTTCCGGGGATCTGGCCAAAAATAAGTGGCCAAACTTACATAATCATGAGAATCACCGCTAGGAGGCAAGACTTTTTTTGTGGTAACAGTATTGGGCGTCTGGGTGAGCAGTTTATCTGCATCTTTTGTTAGGTTTTTTATAATATCGTTCCATGGCTTGACCGCTGTTTCATGAATGGCTGACTTGATAATATCCAGCTGGGGAACATCATAAAGAATCAAAGGATCAGGATCCCCTGGCTGAATTGCAGCATCAACCAAACAAGGTAAAAAATATGCAATGAAAATCATTACAAAAATCATTGATTTAAATTTCATGACCGCACCTTCTCAAATTCTGAAACTATTTGACCTGAACTATAAGCCGGATTTTAGCGAGGTTTGAATCTTTTCCTGTAATTTTGCATAAAAAGCTTCTTCGTCAATAGGAAGCTCAACCCAACTATCATTCCACGCCGAAAGATACATGGCATTGGAGATTTCCAAAGCTTTGATACCTTCAACTCCAGGCGCCAAAAGTGGAGTTCCGTGAAGAATCGCGGATACCCAATTGGCGGTGATGGCCGCATGACCCCTATCCGAGCCCTGAACCGAAATCTCACACTTCCAATATTCCGGCTTCCCAAAAGCCTCTTTACATTCCCGGTTAAATTGGCGCTCCGGAATCCGGAGTCTCCAAAAGTTCAACTGACCATCTTCGATAATAATTTTGCCGCGATCCCCGCTTAATTCAAAACGGTTAGAACCCGGAGCTTCTCCGGTGGATGTAATAAAAACACCTGTCCCGCCGTTCGGATACTCCATATAAGCAGTAACGTCATCTTCAACTTCAATTTGATGATACTTCCCGAACCCGCAAAATGCCCTCACCCGCCTGGGCATACCGCAAATCCACTGCCAAAGATCAAGTTGATGGAAGGCCTGGTTGATCAGTACACCGCCACCCTCCCCGGCCCAGGTAGCTCGCCAGCTACTGGAATCAAAATAACTTTGAGGTCTATACCAATTGGTAATAATCCAATGGGTCCTTTTGATATCTCCCAATTCACCCGACCCTATTAAATCCCTTAATTTTTGATATATAGGATTGGCCCGCTGGTTGTACATCATGGCAAAGGTTAGGCCGGGATTTTTAAGGGAAACAGTATTCAGCTCACGGACTTGTTTGGTATAAACCCCTACCGGTTTCTCAATCAGGACATGGTAGCCATTTTCCAAAACTTGAATTCCCACTGCGGGATGGCTGTAATGGGGGATGGCGACCAATACCCCATCGACGACTTTAGCGGCAAGAAATTTGTCGATATTATCAAAGATCTGGACCTTACTGCCCAGATTAGCATGAGCCCACTGCCGGTGGGAAAGGTTCCGGTCACAAACCGCCGTTAATTCACCTCCGGGAATGTCTCCCTTGAAAAGATACTCGGCATGCTTAGCCCCGATATTACCCAAACCGATAATTCCAATTCTTACTTTATCCATTTAAAGTCGCCGCCCTTTATATACCCTATTGGAAAATGACAAACTCCTCGGCTTAAGAAAATTGTTTTAAAATGCTCCGGCAAGTAACATCAAACTTGCCGGAGCGATGTTTAAATAATCCATATATTCAATCATACTATGAATGAAAAAATTTTGCCAAGAATATCTTCAAAAATTCGTCGAAAACCTCTCATTTTGTCCGGTGAGATAAAATTAAATGCAAATTTACTGGGCCGTGCAAGATACACCATTCAAAATGAAGTCGGTCGGTTTGGCATTACTGCCGCTGTACGAGAGCTGAAATCCAAAACTTACCGTACCGACGTTTGACGCAATACTATTGTTATAACTGAGGTTGGTCACCGATACAGAGGTTCCGCTTTGAGTATAGCTTCCATTCCACAGATTGGATATTTCCTGATTGCCGGGGAAGGTCCAGGCTAATGTCCAACCACTTATCGCTGCCCCGCTGTTATTGGTAATTGTGACGTTAACCGTGGCTCCACTACCCCAGTCGTTCTGAAAAACATAGGTCACTAAATAGCTCGTACCGGGAGTAGGGGTTGGAGTAACAACCAAAGTAGGAGTAGGAGTCGGGGTTACCGTAACTGTAGGTGTGGGTGTTGGCGTTACAGTAGATGTTGGAAGCAAACCGTTCTTTGCCACCATTCGGTCGGCATGGGATTTGAAAATACTGGTCAGGATTGAATTGCCCTGAAGCATATCGAAATCGCTGGTATAAGTGTCGTTATAATTCCAAAAAAGACTACCAGCAGCATTTTGACTTTTAATTTCTCCCAGCATAGCCGGCCAATATTGGTCTTTATTATTATGGATATCCGGCATCTTCATACCGTGGTTCATTCATCAGTTCCCAAGCAATAATTGTCGGATCATCTTTATAGGCAATGTTTGTATAATGATTGATTCTAGTTAGAAAATGATTCACAAATTTTTGTAATCGTCTTTACAGTTTTGGTTGGTAAAGAACACCGCCCGGTTAGCATAACTACTGCCGGGCAGACCTTCCCAGGAAAGCCTGGTATCAATACCACCATATGCCTCCCAAAAATTTTTCAAGGTCACGATGACCTTGAGCCCATTATTTTTAGCGGATTGCAGAATATAATCGAACTCCATAAATTCCGGTTCGTTATATTGACCTTTGGCGGTTTCAAAACCATGCCAGGTTTCATAGGAAAACGGCCCAAGTCCGGACAACTTTAACTCCATAAGAAGCCATTTGGCTCATCAAGGCATCGATTTGGCTTTTATTCATAAAGTAATTTTCAATATAATCCGTCGTGCTGTTGTTGGAACCGTCGCCATGCGTAAATAAATCATAGCAATTGCAACCGGCAAAATAATAGGGGTTACCGTCGAGATAAAGCTGGTGCCTTGCCGGTAAACAAAGCCGGATGACGCTCCAGAGGATATCATTCCAAAACTCAGTACAATTAAAGACAACAACGAAATCAACAATATTTTTTTCATAATATATAAACCTCCCTTTATTTTATAATTTGGGACCATTGAAAATATCGATTATTGATTAATCATTGCGCTTTAGGAATATTGATGTACCTAGATGATGGGCAAAAATCGTTTTTCTGGCCAAAAGCGAAGGTAAGTGAGAGGCTGTCTCAAAAAAGAAATTGCGCGCCATACGCGAACGATAGAGATATACAATATATAATCATTTGTTCATTCATTACAGCAATATATTGTATATCTCTTTGATTTTGAACTACTTTTGAGACAGCTTCTAGTGACTTAATATTGTAGCGAATGAAGATATTTCTGTAAAACTTACCCGTTTAATTATTGTACTTGGGTGGGTGTCCCGTTTAAGGTAAAACCGGTCGGACTGGCATTTGTTCCGCTGTATGACAAATTAAATCCGAAGTTAACAGTACCGCCGCTCGCCGGAATTACGTTGTTATAGCTTAGATTGGTCACCGATACTGTGGCCCCACTTTGCGTGTAACTGCCGTTCCAAAGATTGGTTATCTTCTGATTACCAGAGAAGGTCCAAGCCAATGTCCAACCATTGATGGCTGTTGTGCCATTGTTTTTGATGGTAACATTCACCGTAGATCCATTGCCCCAATCATTCTGAATCGCATATGACACTATTACGCCTGCTGTTGGTGTTACAGTTGGTGTCGGCGTTACTGTCGGTGTAACAGTCGGTGTAGGTGTTACAGTTGGCGTCGGCGTCACTGTTGGTGTTGGTGTTATCGTAGGACTCGCTGAATTATAAAGTTGCGTTGTCGGTACAATCTCTTTAGCTATGGTATTGGCCGTACTCCAAGATAGTTGACAGGTTGCATCACCGGCATTTTCATAAAATTCTACTGTAATGGTGTACTTCTGCCCCATTACTAAATCGATGGTACCTGTATCTTCCACAGCCGCATGATCGGTCCAGTTATTGATGATCTCTACATTGTTGACCCACATTCTGGCGCCGTCGTCATGGTTCAAATAGAAAGTATATGTTTCAGTGGTACGGGCTTCAACCTGGCCGGTCCAACGAGCAGAAAAGCCATCACTGGGTACGCTTGGATCCGGAGAACCACCGCCCCAAGTGAAATTAATTGCAGGATCAACCTTGGTCAATAAAGGTGTGCCCGATAAATTAGTCCCCTGATAATAGGTACCTAGTAAACCAGTGCCGGTACCGGGAGGAGAAGTTGGCGCAGGGGTTGGGGTTGGCATCGGTGTCCCAGCCGGCCCACTTCTGGCTACATACGAACGACCGGTGCAGCCAAGTAAAAATGAAGCATTATAGTCCAGCGCGACTTCATTATTGGTATAATTGCCAACCTGATCTTGAACACTATCATCACTATTAGGACCACCGGCTAAGGCGCCGACCATTCCATGAGTG
>JAEZKW010000282.1 GCA_023415375.1 Bacillota bacterium | reverse complement strand
AAAAGTTGTTTCTTTTGATAAGGAAAATCAATTGGCTGAGATTTCGGAAAAGAAGGGTGTCCTTCAAAAATCCTGTAAAATCGGAGCCGAACATGAACGTTGCCTGGAATGCAATGTATTATGCAATCTATGCGTTGAGGTTTGCCCCAATCGGGCCAATGTGGCGATTCAAGGAAACGGTGGGGATTTTAAATGGAATAACCAAATTCTGCACATTGACGGTATGTGCAACGAATGCGGTAATTGTGCGGCTTCTTGTCCTTATGACGGTGCACCCTACCAGGATAAATTGACGCTTTACGCAAATGAAGCCGACTTTTTGGCGGGGAAGAATGCTGGGTTTGTTTTAATGGATAGAGCATCCAGACTTTTCAAAGTCCGAGTGGGTAAGGAAATTTTTGAGCTTTGCTTTGGAAAGTCCGGTGAATTTAATGAGAATACTCCCTCTGAGGTTGCGCAAATAATTTGGCGCGTTTTTCAAGATTATGATTATTTATTAAGATAAAGGGTTTTAGCGGGCGCATTCGCCAACAGTTCCAGTCAGGATTGCGATAGCGTGCTCTACAATAGGTAAAACCACCTCGAGGCATTCCCGAACGGCTTTGGGACTGCCGGGTAGGTTAATAATTAAGGTTTGACCACGGGTGCCTGCGACAGACCGGGAGAGTGAAGCCATCGGGGTGACTTCGAGACTTTTGGCGCGCATGGCCTCGGGAATGCCCGGAACATGTCGTTCTATTACGTCCAATGTTGCTTCCGGGGTTACATCCCGGGGTGAAAGTCCGGTTCCCCCGGTGGTGAGGATTAAATTGGCATTATTACTCATTAAAATGAGCTTTTCGGAGATCATGCTCCTTTCATCGGGTACAATCGCATAGTCAACTAATTCGCCGCAGACAGAGGCCATAATTTCTTTGATTGTATTGCCGCTGGTATCTTCGCGAAGTCCGGCGGAACCTTTATCACTAATGGTAAGAATACTGTAGCGGATCATCGAAACCTTCCTTTCAGGGACAAGTTATGAATATTGTAACATATCCACCGGAATGATTGAAAAAACTTTTTCTGACTGTATACTATAATCCATACGAAAAATCTTTGCCGCAATTGAAAGTTTAATTGCGGCAAAAAAATGATATTGAAAGCGATACTTTGTGGTCTCCAGTATTCGTCTGTTCCAACATGAATGCAGAGATGAATGATAATGAATTATCAAATAAAGAAGATCCCGTTGCGTTGAGGGAAGAAATTTGGGGGAATTTTATTTCATGGCGCCGAAGGTCATTACAGGCAAGTCTCAAGACTCTGGAATCAGTAGCTTTCTATTGATTCTAATGTCCATAGCCAGTGGGGTTACCGTAGCCAATTTGTATTACTCCCAACCACTACTCGAGGAATTGTCGCGATTTTTTCATGTTTCACCGGCTATGGTTGGAATTTCCGCCATGTTAATCCAAATCGGTTATGCGCTGGGATTATTATTGTTGGTCCCATTGGGCGACATCAAGGAACAGCGTTCATTAATTATGGTGATGCTTGGCTGTTCTCTATTGGCATTGATTGGAGTTTCTTTTGCTTCCAATATCGGTTGGCTCATGGCAGGTTCCTTATTGGTAGGGATCACATCCATTGTACCTCAGCTTGTTGTGCCGCTAGCCGCTCATATGGCCAGGCCCGAGGCGAGAGGGAAAGTCATCGGCAGCGTGATGAGCGGTTTATTGATAGGTATATTGTTATCACGAACCTTTAGCGGAGTTGTCGGTTCGACTTTGGGATGGCGGGCGGTCTATCGCCTGGCTGCGTTGATGATGGCTTTCATTTTGGGGGCGTTTTATTTATGGCTCCCCAAAACGACTCCTGACTCAATAATGAAATACGGTGAGTTATTAAAATCATTAGTAAAACTTTTCCGGACTCAGGCGGTTTTGCGGGAAGCTTCTTTGGTAGGCGCCATGATGTTTGCTACATTTAGCGTCTTTTGGACGACGCTGTCTTTTTTACTAAAATCCCCGGTTTACCATTTCGGCGCCGAGGTAGCCGGTCTTTTTGGACTGGTTGGAGTGGCGGGAGCCCTGGCCGCCTCGGTGGTTGGAAGGGTGACTGATCGTAAGAATCCCCGGTTCACGTTAACAATAGCGATTACTTTCTCTGCATTATCATATCTTTGTTTCTGGATTTTCGGTTATCGGATGTGGGGGTTGGTTCTTGGGGTTATCCTCTTGGACCTGGGAATTCAATCCGGTCAGATCTCCAACCAAGCCCGGATTTATATGCTGGATTCTTCGGCCCATAATCGAAATAACGCTGTTTATATGGTATCCTATTTTTGCGGCGGCGCAATCGGTTCATTGTTAGGGCCTTTCTGCTGGTGGAATTTTGGGTGGACGGGAGTGTGCGCCTTGGGAATGATCTTTCAAATGATTGCGGCTACAGTTCATATTCTGGGAGCGAAATCTTCGACTGTACGGGGTTTGCAGAATTGATAAAGATGACTCATTCGATTTTCAGGGGGATTTAAAAAAAATTTAAGAGTTGGAACTAATTTGGGAAAAAGAAGTTATATATTGATAACGAGGGAATATTATTTTTAGGGTTGGTCCGTCCATCGCTATGAATGAAAACTTCATTCCAACCTGGAACCTTTAAAATTCAATTCCGATGATAGAGGGAGTAACGGGGGCCTGTCAAAAGAAAATCCAGACAGCCTCGACAAAGTCGTCAAGACGGCTATTTTGGCCCGGCTTTGTTAATGCAGTTCAGTGAGACTCTATTTTCAGCATTCGCTGGAAATAGAGTCTTTTATTTTACCCAGGCATTCAATTGATTATGGAGGTGAGGTTCATCTATCTGAGTAGGAGGGAGTTCTGATCCATATAATACGTTTGATATATGTTATGAGGAGGTAGTTCATGTCCAATTCTTTAAACCGTCAAGCTTATCTGCAAGAAATTCCGGAAGTATTGAACCAGTTTAACAGTAATTTAAACGGCTTATCCAATGAGGAGGCTGCTGTAAGGATTAAGAAATATGGTCCCAATCAATTGGAAGAAGGAAACCCGAAAACTTTGTTGGGTATGTTGGCGGAGCAATTTAAAAGCATTATGATTGTCGTTTTATTGATTGCCGCGTTGATTTCAGGTTTGATGCATGAATATACGGATGCCATTATCATTTTGGCAGTCATTATCATCAATGCCATCCTCGGTGTTATTCAGGAGAGCAAAGCCGAAAAGGCGCTGGCTGATTTGAAGAAAATGGCCGCTCCTCATGGAAAGGTCAAGAGAGATGGAGCCATTTTGCAAGTGCTTACAACCGATCTTGTGCCGGGTGATATCGTTTATTTGGAAGCGGGCGATTTTGTGCCGGCAGATTTGCGGTTAGTGGAATCGGCAAGCTTAAAGATTGAAGAAGCTGCTTTGACGGGGGAATCGGTCCCGGCGGAAAAAAGCATTGCTTCCATGAGAGAAGCTGATTTGCCATTGGGAGATCGGTTGAACATGGCCTTTTCCGGTAGCGTTGTGACTTATGGCCGGGGCTATGGTGTTGTGATAGCAACCGGTATGAATACCGAAGTTGGTAAAATTGCCAAGCATCTTACTGAAAGTGAAACCCAGGAAACGCCCTTGCAAAAGAAATTGGCGGAGATGGGCAAGATTTTGTCTCTCGGGATTGTTACAATTTCGGTGATTATATTTATGGTCGGAGTGCTCCGGGGCAGGGAATGGTTGGAAATGCTTTTAACAGCGGTTAGTTTGGCGGTAGCGGCAATTCCGGAAGGTCTGCCGGCTGTCATTACCATTGTATTGGCGCTGGGCGTTCAAAAAATGGCACGGAAAAACGCAATAATCCGTAAACTTTCAGCAGTAGAGACTCTGGGAAGCACCCAAGTGATCTGTTCCGACAAAACCGGAACCCTGACTGAAAACAAAATGACAGTCAAAGAGATTTATTTGAGTGGGAAAAAGGCTTTAGCAGGGGAAGTCGGAAACCATCAAGATTTGGAAACTTTGATGAAAATAGCCGTTCTTTGTAACGATGTCCATCGGGTGAAAGATCAAGGCGAAAACGGTGGGTTAAAGGGAGACCCGACTGAAATTGCCCTTGTCAGAGTTGCAGCGGACTATGGGTTCGATAAAGAACAATTGGAACGGATCATGCCGCGAATTCATGAAATTCCTTTTGACTCCGACCGTAAACTGATGACCACCATCCATCAATTAAATGACGGTGAACGGATGGCGCTGACAAAAGGCGCTCCCGATGTGCTTTTAGGGCGTTGCGACCGGATGCTGCTGGATGGACAGATTCAAACGTTAACGCCGGACTGGCAACAAAAGATTCAACAATGGAACCGGGAGATGGCCCAAAAGGCTTTGCGGGTGTTGGCTTTAGCAATGAAGGAGATACCGGAGAGTATCGCGCAATATGATTCGGCGACGATTGAAAATCAATTGGTTTTTGTAGGGCTGGTCGGAATGATGGATCCTCCCCGGGCGGAAGTCCGGGAAGCTATCCGGGTATGCAGGGAAGCTGGAATTCGCCCCGTGATGATTACGGGGGATCACCGGGATACAGCAGCGGCTATAGCTAAAGAGCTCAATATTATCAGAGAAGAAAGCCAGATTATCACCGGTAGTGAACTGGATCGGATCGAAGATAGTGAACTTGAAAAACGGGTCAGGGATTATTCGGTTTACGCCCGGGTAAATCCGGAGCATAAGGTAAGGATCGTTAAGGCATGGAAAAAAGCAGGCCGGGTAGTAGCCATGACCGGGGATGGCGTGAATGATGCGCCTGCCTTAAAGGCAGCAGATATCGGAGTCGGTATGGGTATCACCGGTACGGATGTAGCTAAAAGCGCATCGAATATGGTTCTGGCTGATGATAATTTTGCCACAATCGTTTTGGCAGTGGAAGAAGGCCGCAAGATTTATGACAATATCCGGAAGACGATTCAATTTTTACTCTCTTCCAATCTTGGCGAAGTGGTGACTTTGTTTATCGGGACGATGTTAAATTGGACAGTACTATTGCCTATTCATATTCTTTGGGTCAATTTGGTAACTGATTCCCTCCCGGCGCTTGCTTTGGGAGTTGAAAAAGCGGAGCAGGATGTGATGAAGCATAAGCCCCGGGAAATAGGAAGCGGATTTTTTAGCAGAGGTATGGGTGTAAATATAATTTATCAGGGGGTTATCAAGGGTCTGATCACTCTGGCGGTATTTTATATCGGAATCAAGTTCTTCTCGCAAAGCGTTGCCATGACCATGGCCTTCGTGACTCTCGGTTTAATCCAGTTGGCGCATTCTTTGAATGTCCGCTCCAGCACCAAGTCTTTATTTCGATTGGGCCTGTTCACCAATGTACCATTGATTGCCGCAATTGGTATGGGGGTCATTCTTCAAGCCGGGGTGGTTTTAGTCCCCTTTTTCCATGAAATTTACAGAGTGGAATCCCTGAATTTATGGCAATGGCTGATTGTTATAACGGCTTCAATATCGATTATTCCTATCGTTGAGGTTGGGAAAATCATTTATAATCGTTATTCCCGAGGTTTTACCGATCATAAGGAGGTTGATTAATGAATTTGTTTATCAATCGTGAAATGCCAAAGGATAAGGACGGATCATACAAGGATAAAAAACTTATAACACCATTGAAACCAAACTTTCGGCTCACCGCCATCCGCCAAGTCTATGTAAACGACAAGTTGATTGAAGCTCCTCAGTTTCACGAGAATGACGGAAGTATGGCTGTTTTAATGCAGATATTGGTTTTTTGTAATGACCGAACGAGCAGAGATAGGAAAGAAGAGGGGTCTACCGGAAATTTATTATTAGATTTTGCAGCTAGAAAAGGTTTTCATAAGAAATTATTTGAAACAATCGTTCCTAGAATTACTCTCTACCGCTTGAAAACCAGGCCTTGGATTACCTCGGCCCTCATCAAGCTCAATGACAATTATCGGTTGATAACCCAGGATGAGCCGGAAAGATTGCTGGATCAATGCAACAAAATACTGCTCAAGGGAAAGCCGGCAGGGATTCCCCCGAATATGTCCAAGCAAATCCTCGGCCTGTATCAAGGGATGGCGGCAGAACATTCGCAAGTAATCGCACTGGAATATAAAGATATTGAGAAATCGACCATCGAATTTCAAAACATTTTTCAATCCGCCAATTTTACCCTGGTTGGTATGATCGGTTTAAACTGATCCCAATAACCGAAGAATTTATGAAGAGGCTGTCTGGCGGTGGTTTTGGCAACGAAGAATTGCACCGTAGTATTGTCAAGACAATGTCCAGCCGTGAACCGGATTGGGAAAACAGAGTCAAAGGATATCGGGGGAGCCATACGGGAGAAAGTATGATTTCAACTTTAGTGGACTTGGGGATTGAGCGCAACTTGACAGAAATCATTGATAATGAATCCGGGTTATGGATCTTCTTTGAGAAAAAATGAAACTGATTCAATTGGTGAGCGTGAAACGTGAATATATTACAGGAATCCCGAGGAGTTTTATGGGGTCTATGGAAGACTCGGTGGAGCCAATGGATTCTATGTTTTTCCGAAATAATCTGAGGTCAGGAGTTTTTATATGCAATTTTGCGGCCGTAAATTGTTGGATTCCGAGATCCAAAGAATGAATGGTTGTGAAAGGAGGAGATTGGATTGGTTTATATTGCAGATGAAACTATTGAGCGGTGGATTCGGGAAGATGTTCCGTACGGCGACTTAACAAGTTGGCTGTTGGAGATTGGGGGAAGACGCGGCAAAATCGAATATTTTAGCCGAGAGGAAACCGTGGTTTGCGGAACGGAAGAAGCCGCCCGGATTTTTATAAAGTTAGGAGCAACGGTTCAAACAGTACTACCGTCAGGAAGTTTGGTAAAGCCTGGTCAATTGCTGCTGGCTGCCGAAGGGACCGCTGCCGGACTCCATCAGGGCTGGAAAGTAGTCTTGAATATCTTGGAATACGCTTCTGGAATAGCGGCACGAACCCATCGTTTGGTCAAAGTGGCTAAAAATATCAAT